>CAJGBR010000040.1 GCA_904501625.1 uncultured Rikenellaceae bacterium | reverse complement strand
TTTGTTGAAAAATATATTTTTCAAGAATTCGCCGTTGCACGATGGTGCAGTACTGATAGCTGCGGATAGATTGGTTGCAGCTCGATGTGTGTTGCCATCGACTGAACGAACAGATATACCATCATACCTTGGAACCAGACACCGTGCGGCAATCGGAACTTCTGAGATTTGCGATGCCTTGATAATCGTCGTATCTGAGGAAACTGGTGCAATTTCGTTGGTCGAACGTGGTGATATTGCTAGAAATTTGTCAGCAGCAGATTTAAAATTGAAACTTGTAGACAAGTTGGTTAAGTAGTATTTGTGAAAAGTCGTTAATGAGAGATTTATGGAAAATAAAAATAGAAAGATAAAATTCGGTGCTTGGAGCATTATTTTTATGTTATGTGCTATTTCGATGAGTGATTGTGCACAGCCGATGACACCTAGGGGTGGGCCGAAAGATTCTCTTCCGCCTGTAGTCGTAGGTGCTGAGCCAGCCTATCGTACAACGAATTTTAATGGTAAGCGTGTAGTCATTATGTTTGATGAGTATGTTCAACTCAAAGATCAGCAGGCTCAGTTTTATATGTCGCCTTTCCCAGAGAAGAAACCTACGCTGATGATTAAGAATCGTAGCGTGGTGGTTGATCTGAAATCGCCATTGGATTCGGGAGTGACATATTCTCTGAATTTTGGAGAATCGTTGGTCGATAATAACGAGGGAAATATACTGCACGGGTTGACATACGTTTTCTCGACAGGTGGTGAAATTGATAGTTTAAAGATGACAGGACTCGCTTTAGATGCATATACACTTGATTCTGTGAGTCTGGCTTATGTAATGTTTTATGATCCAGAGTCCGACTCTTTGGATTTAGATTCGACGCTTTACCGTTCGAAAGCCCTCGCCGTTGGACGAACAAATCGCAATGGAATTTTTGTACGTGAATTCTTGAAAGGGCAGCCATACAAGGTTTACGGATTTTTGGATAAGAACGGAAATCAGTATTATGAACGCGGTGTCGATATGGTCGCTTTTACAGATGAATTGTTCAATCCTACACAACTGCCCGAAGTGAGTATCTGGGAAGATACGTCGGGCGTGCAGTTGGCTGATGCTCAGGTTGTATTGTATCTGTTTAAAGAAAAAGCATTGACACGTCAGAATTTTAGCGAAATGACTCGCCCGTTGAAAAACAAGATTGTGATGAAATTTAATGCTCCGTGGCCACAGATCACTGAACTCGAAATCGATGGTATTGATAAGTCAAAAATTATTTATGAGTATCTTAAGCCTGAACGTGACAGTATGGCATTATGGTTAGATATGCCACTGGAAGATCTGCCTGATACATTGAACGGTAGTTTTGTCTATATGAAACCGGATTCGATGAACGTTATGATTCCAACCACCGAGCCAATCAAACTCGGATTCTTTGAGAAAAAAGAAAAAAAACAAGATCAGGATTCTCTGAAGTCTAAAAAGATGAGTGTAAATGTACACGTTAAAGGTGCAGTGTTGCCGTATGAGAATATTCCGTTGGAATTTGCCTATCCGTTGAATAAGGTTGAAAAGAATAAAATCGAGTTGGAGTATTGTGGACGTGGTGATAAATGGCAACGCGTTCAGATGTCAATCGAACGTGATAGTGTCAATGCAAAGTTGTGGATTATCAGTTCGCAGTGGGTCAAAGGTGGTGAATATCGTTTGATGATTCCAGCCGGAGCATTCAGAAATATTATCGGTGAACAGAATGATACATTGAAGGCTCCGTTTACAATTGCAAGTACGAGTGAGTATTCGACGATCATTCTCAATGTGAGTGGTGCTGACAGCAACAAAAATTACATTGTTCAGATTGTTGATCCAACACAACGAGACCTGAAGGTGTTGCGTGAGATTAAAAGTGTTGGAAACGGAGTGCTGAAAATCGAGTATGTTGATGTTGGTACAAGAGCAATCCGCGTAATTGAAGATTCGAATAAAAATGAGAGATGGGATCCGGGTGAACTCGAACATAGAGTTGCACCTGAAAGAGTGCGTATGTTGACAAGTAACGATGGCGTGGCAACGTTCTTATGTAAGAAAAATTGGGATGTTGAATTTGATTTGGATCTCAACAAACTATATGCACCCCGCAAGGTTGTGAAAACCGAATTGTTGCCGGATTCGTTGTTACAGCAACAGACCCGGGTGGACAATCATAATCACCAACATAATAATTAATAATTATTTAGGCCGATAAAAGTTTGCGATGAAAAGAATAGTTTTGTTAATAGTGCTTGCAGTATCGTTGCTCGGAGTAAAGTCTGTATCAGGACAACACTACGTTGGTGTGCGTGGAGGTTTCGGTGGCGGAATGTCAAGATTTGAGCCTGTGTTAGACGATAGATTTTTTTCGGGATTGACCTCCTGGGGGGTGAGTTGGAAATATCGTAGCGACGTGAAATATGTGGGTGTAATACAGTTAGATGTGTTATATGCTGGACAAGGGTTTCAACGTGCTGAAAATCAATTTGCAGATACTTCATACAGACGTACCGTAAATTCGATAATGATGCCATTTATGTGGCACCCACACTTCCAGATGTTTAAGGGACGTAGCGAATTTTTTCTCAATCTCGGGGTCTATGCTTGCTATAATCTGAATTCAAGTTATGAGTGGGTGTCTGATCGCAATGGAGTCTTTGAAAGTGGTGATTATGAAATGATTGATATTCGAGATAACCGATTCGGTTACGGACTTGTGGCCGGTGCAGGTCTGGGTGTGAATTGGGGCCGATTTGAATTAGTCGTTGAGGCACGATATTGGTTTGGATACTCGGATATTCTGAAAAATCATACAAAATATGAGGGCAATCCGATGAGATCTCCAATGGATCAATTAAATCTCTCTGTGGGATTGTATTATCGTCTAGGAAAATATAATGATAAAAATAATGGAACAACAAGAATCAACAAGACAACAAAAGGTCGGAAGTCTGCTGAGAAGAGACATTAGTGATATATTTCTGAAAGAGGCTCGTGATTTGGTACAGGGAACAATGGTTTCGGTGACTATAGTCAGAGTATCTCCCGACTTGAGTTTTGCAAAAATATATCTGAGTGTATTTCCATATACTCAGGCCGAAATTGTCGTAAACCGACTTAATGAGAATGTCTGGATTATTAGAAAGGCTTTGGGTCAACGTGTCAGAAATCAGTTGAGAATAGTTCCCGAACTTGATTTCAGACTTGACGACTCGTTGGAGTATATTGAAAATATTGACAACTTACTGAAAAAATAGAATGAGTTTGTTAAGTCTGTGGATTGCCCGACGCTATCTAATTTCGCCCAAGTCGCATTCTGTAATCAATTTGATTTCGATAGTGAGTGCGTTTACGGTAGCAATTCCGGTAGCAGCGATGATTGTATTGTTGTCGGTGTTCAATGGATTTGATGGGCTGATCAGACAGATGTATAAGAAC
Organism: uncultured Rikenellaceae bacterium; assembly: GCA_904501625.1. Lineage (GTDB taxonomy): Bacteria > Bacteroidota > Bacteroidia > Bacteroidales > Rikenellaceae > CAJGBR01. The sequence continues at coordinate 11,155 of CAJGBR010000040.1, read as the reverse complement.
TTCGATCCGGATATAAGGATCGAGGCTGCACGAGGAAAGTTCTTTAAAGGTTATCCCTCTTTGTCGGGAGTCGAAGGCGTTCAGTCCTACTCGGAGATGGTCGAGCAGACTGCACTATTTGAGTATCAAGATCATCAGTTTGTCGGAACAATGAGAGGAGTCGATTCGATGTATAAAAATGTTATACCAATTGAGCAGACTCTAACAAGAGGTCGTTGGCAACCCGAATTCGGTGAAATCAATCAGGCAATACTCGGACAAGGCGTAGCACATTCGTTGGGTGTAAATGTACATATCTATTACCCATTGAAGGTCTATGTGCCTAAGAATGGTCCGGTATCTCCGTTTCTGCCAATAGAGAGTGTAAAGGGCGAGAAATTGTTCCCAGTTGGGGTATTCTCGTTAGATGCACAGTCAGATGGTGAATATGTGATTGTCCCGTTGCGATTTGCACAAACTCTCGTGGGTGAGAAAAAGGTGAGTGCGATTGCTGTAAAATTGGTTGCAGGGGCTGATCCCAATCAAGTTAAGCACAACTTGCAACAGTTGCTCGGAGACGATTTTGTGATAAAAACTCATAGTGAGCAAAAGCAGTCGGTCTATCGGATTATGCAGTATGAAAAGTGGGGGATATATACGATTCTGTTGCTTGTGATGGTTATCGGAGCATTTGGAATCGTTGGTGCTCTTGTTATGTTGATAATGGAGAAACATCGTGACATCGAAACACTGACTGCTATGGGGCTGACAAGAGATAAATTGAAGATGATATTTATTAACGAAGGGTTGCTGATTGCTCTGATTGGAGGTCTGATTGGAGGAGTGTTTGGCGGTGCATTGTGCTGGGGTCAAGCTCGTTGGGGATGGGTGAAACTGCAGGGACAAAGTTTCTTGATAGACTATTATCCTGTTGATGTACATTTTGTAGATGTGTTGCTAGTCTATCTAAGTGTAGTGGTTGTGGCGTGGCTGATGTCTTTGATTACGGTATCAGTAACATTGAGGTCGTATAAAAAATAGAAATATTGATATGAGAAAGATTCTCTTTTTGATTATAGGTTTATTTTTGGTTGTTGGTTGTAATAATCAAAATAAACGAATTCCTGACGAAAAATTAGTGTCCATCGTTAAGGAAATTTTTGTAACTAATGCTTATGTAAAAAAGGTACAACCCAATTTATTCAGTGATACGTTAGATTATTTCAAGCCTATTTTTGCAAAATACGGATACACAATTGACGATCTTAGGTATACACTCTATAAGATGTCGATGCGAAAATCATCTCGTATTTCGTGGATTGTTTCGGCTGCACTCGATTCTCTGAATCACGAGTTTGCCGGATTGAAATACTACAAGAACTTGTATGACCGTATTGAGCAGGTAATTATGAGTGAGAGTCAGGATACAGTTTTTGAACGTGCAGAGATGATAAAACTCGAAGGTCAAAAAAAATTGTCAAAAGCCGATTTTGTGCTGAAAGTTGATACCAACAGAATTTATAGTGTACGTTTCAGATATAAGATTGATTCGGTTTCAAGTGGTCAGCGATTGAGAACACAAATTGCTACGGTAGATATGAACGGAAAGCTGGTCTCTACGAATTATGAGTATTATTCTCGTGAAGGAGAAGGCTATTTGACATTTGATATTCCGGTTAAGTATGCCAAAGAAGATTCTCTGAGAGTGAAAATATTGTATTTTCCTCCGAAGGCGAATATTCCGTATGTTCGAATCTATATAGACAGTGTTCAAGTTAGTTCGATGTTGGGATATTCAGATGCACGAAATCTTGCACTCAGACGTCGTCTTGATTATGATTTCTTAAAAATGGTTAACAATGTCCAGCTTAAGGCGGATTGCGGCACCCCTGATATTGTGCCCTTATCGACTCCGAATTAGAAACGGAATTCTCACGTTTCAGGATAACAGACTCGTTGATATTTGTTCGGTGACGCCTTCAGAATTGGATTCATCGGCGTCGGTTGAGTATTATAATGGTATCATTATTCCGACTTGGACCAATGCTCATTGTCACTTGGAGTTGTCATATCTCTATGGTCAAGTGCGTGAAAATAAGGGATTAAATGGTTTTATTTGCGAGTTGGATTCGGTGCGTGAGAAGACGTGCATTGTAGACCGAATTGCTGCGGCCTCGTTCCGCCAGTCACAAATGTTTGCCGAAGGGACTTCTCTTGTTGCAGATATTTGTAATGATACATATGGTCTGTCATTGAAATGTGGCTCAGGAATCGAATATGTGAATTTTGCTGAGATGTTCGGTCTGGAGAGTAGAGGTGTAAATCGGGCGTGGAATCGCGGGTGTGAGGTATTGGATTTGTGTTCAGAATTGGGGTTAACGGCAACACCTGTTCCTCATTCACTCTATTCAGTGGGTAATGATTTGATGGCTAAAATTGCATATTTTCAACGAGATATTCCATTGTCAGTGCATTTTATGGAAGATGCTGCCGAAACAGAACTATTCTTTGAGAAAGGCGCATTATATACTCGTTATAAAGCTGCAGACTGGTCGGTTGATTTCATTAAAGATAAGAGTCCTGCCCATCGGTTGATAAAACATTTTGCAAAGGAACAACCTTTGTTACTCGTGCATAATACTTTTGTGAAAGAAGAGGATGTGGATTTGATTAATAGTTATTTTGATTCAGTTTGTTGGGTGTTGTCACCGCGTTCGAATTACTATATTTCACGAACTGAACCTCCGTATGAATTGTTGCGTAGAAAGGGGTGTAGGATTGCACTCGGAACAGATTCGTTGGCATCAAACCATACATTATCAATGTGTGATGAGGTTAGGTTTATTCAGAGTCGTCACCCGGAAATTCCACTTGAAGAGTTGGTATATTGGGCTACGGTTTCTGGGCAAATGGCACTGAAACAGATGGCTAATGAACCTACTGTCGAGCAGATGTTTGACTCGGGTGCCGTTCTTATTGAAAATGTAGATATTGCCAATGAACGATTGTTAGATCAATCAAGTTCGCGACGTCTTATTTGATAGCTGTACATTGTGTTGCAATTTGTTAGAGAAATAGACCGTGAAAATCGGGAAAATCATCATACCTGTCATATTCAGAAAAACAGACAACAATTTACCAATATCGGTCAGAGGTGTAATATCAGAGTCGTCGGTTGTCGCACATAATAATGACCACCAGAATGCTTTGTCGAAATCTGAAACTTCAGGATTAACCTTTGACTCGAAGTAGTAGAATATGAGCGCTGAGAACCAAATCATCGCAGCTAAAATCAGTAGGTAGGATATCATAAAATTTGATATCTTGTTTTGTGTAATCCAGTTGATGACGATTATAAGTCCGTATGCTCCCCGAACCAAAGGAATGATTTTTAGCAGAAAATCGGTCAACGGGTTTATGTCCAGATTGATTTTGCGGGCAATAATCGCAAATGGAATGGAGATGATGAAAAATAGCCAATTGTGTATTAAATAATGTTTTCGGTTAGAGCTTCGGTAGAGTCGGTATAAAAAATCGACCATAAATAGAAAACAGATCCAATATTGAATTCTCAGAAATAATAGATCCATACTGGGAGTTATTACTCTCAAAATCTGGATAGATATAATTATAACCAGCAAAATGCTTGAAATAATGATGACCAGATCGAGGATGTTATCTAATCTTTTGAGAAGGTAATTCATACTAGGCAATTTTTATCTGAATGATGTGCAAAAAAAGTACCACTCGAAAAGATGAAATTGTTAGATTAAAATTAAATATTGTGCAAAAAAAGAGTAATTTTGCAAGTTGAGAAAATTTTTAAACCATATAATATGAAAAAGTTAATCGTTATGGCAGCACTTATATCAATGTGCTCGTGTGGCGGTAGTGACCAAAATCCGCTGCTGACAGAATACGGAACTCCGTATGGAGCACCTCCGTTTGACAAAATTAAAAATGAACACTACAAACCAGCATTTGAAGAGGGTATCCGTCAAGCTCGTGCAGAGGTTGATGCTATTGTGAACAATGCCGAAGAACCAACCTTCGCAAATACGATTGAGGCTCTCGAACGCAGCGGTAAATTGCTTAATAATGTTGCGGGAATCTTCTTCAACCTGACCTATGCTGAAGTTGATGACGAAATGCAACAAATCTCAATGGATGTGTCTCCAATGCTCACAGAGTGGAGTAATGATGTTTCGTTGAATCAAAAATTATTCGACCGTGTAAAGACAGTTTACGATAATCGTGCAAATTTAACACTCTCGACAGAACAGATGCGTCTGCTCGAAAAAACATACAAGGGCTTTGCACGTAGTGGTGCAGCACTCTCAGAGGAGGACAAAGTTAAGTATAGAGCAATAACAAAAGAACTCTCTGAACTTAGTTTGAAGTTTGATAAGAATATGCTTGCAGCCACTAATGCTTTTACACTGCATATTACCGATTCGGCACAACTCGAAGGTCTGCCGGAATTTGCAATCTCAGGTGCTGCTGTTGAGGCTAAAGAACGCGGCTTGGAAGGTTGGGTTATTACTCTTCAATATCCGAGTCTTTCACCATTTTTGACATATTCGACAAATCGAGAACTCAAAGAAAAAATATGGAGAGCTTCAAGTAGCAAGGCTTTGGGTGGTGAATTCGATAATACTGAAATCATCAAACGAATTGTCGAATTGCGTTACCAATTGGCACAATTGCTTGGTTATGAAACTTATGCTGATTATGTTCTCGAAGAACGTATGGCTAAAAATCGTAACAATGTGACAGAATTGTTGACAGACCTTTTGGAAAAGAGTCTGCCTGCTGCACGTCGCGATGTAGAAGAAATTCAAGAGTATGCCAAATCAAAAGGTGTAGATTATGAGTTGATGCCGTGGGATTTCTCTTATTGGTCAGAAAAGTACAAAACAGAACGTTACAGCATCGATGATCAAATGACTAAACCTTATTTCAAACTCGAAAACGTTGAAAAAGGTGTATTTATGTTGGCAACAAAATTGTACGGATTGCGTTTTGTCGAAAATAAAGAGGTTCCGGTTTACCACAAGGATGTCAGAGTAATGGAAGTATATGATGGCGAACGCTTGATGGGATTGCTCTATGTCGACTACTTCCCGCGTGCAGGTAAGAAGAGTGGTGCTTGGATGACATTGTTCCGTGAAAATTCAATTGATGCTCAGGGAAATGAAACTCGTCCGTTGGTATCTTTGGTATTGAACTTTACAAAACCAACAGAAAATGAACCGGCTTTGTTGACATTCTATGAAGTGACAACATTGTTGCACGAATTTGGTCACGCATTGCACGGATTGTTAGCTGAAGGTACTTATCAGAGTCAGGTTGGTACAAATGTTCCTCGAGACTTTGTTGAGTTGCCATCTCAGTTGATGGAAAACTTTGCGTACGAAAAAGAATTCCTCGATATGTTTGCAGAACACTACCAGACAGGTGAAAAGATTCCTGCTGAATTGGTAACTAAAATTGTTGCTGCAAAGAACTTTATGAGTGGTTATGGTAGCGTTCGTCAAATTTCATTCGGTTTGGCAGATATGGCTTGGCATACAAGAACATCGCCGATTGAAGTGAGTGTTGAAGAATTTGAAAAAACGACAACTAAAGATTGTCAATTGTTGCCGTCAATCAAGGGAACTGCAATGGCTCCGACATTCTCGCATATCTTCTCTGGCGGTTATGCTGCAGGATATTATGGTTATAAATGGTCAGAGGTGCTTGACGCTGATGCATTTACAAGATTTAAAGAAGAGGGTATTTTTAATCAGGAAGTTGCAAAATCATTCAGAGAAAATATCTTGTCAATGGGTAACCGTGATGACTTGATGACACTCTATGTGAAATTCCGTGGTCAAGAACCTTCAACTGAAGCACTGCTTAAACGTAGTGGCCTGGTTGAAAAATAATAATCAAAACAGGGATTATAAAAAGAGTCCGATTTTGTCGGACTCTTTTTTTATTTTATTTTAGATATTGTTGTATGAAATCGCCAACTGAAATATTTTCTACTTTAATGCGTTTTTTAAGAATGCCCGATTTGACTATAAATGAACCTCTTAGGTGAAAATTTTGTAGCTTTTCTCGATTTAGTCCCATTGGCATTAGTCTTAGAACTCCGCCAGAAATATAGAGCCTAAATGGTATCAATTGTGAGTTATTTCCGTGTTTGATACATATTTGTTCATCTACTTTGAGAATGCCGATTAGATTTTGATTTTGGTCAGATATGTTGATGTTAATATCTGAAATCTTAAGTTTATGAGTTGATGTCAAATCAATATTGAGATTGCCACGAATCGAGTTGTTCGAGATTTTAAGATTCTCAATTTTTGGTTTTTGGTTGAGTTCGATGTTGACTTTATTAGGATTGAGATTGCACGAACTCAGTGTTATAATCAATCCCAAAATTAAAACGAGCCTCATTTATAATTATTTTGTTCCGGTGTAAATCATCGCAATGCCACCCATCAGAGTTGTGATTTCTACATTTGAGCAACCTTGTTCGATCATTATTCGTGCAAATCTGTCGCCCCAGGGAAATTGTTCAACTGAACGCGGCAGGTAGTCGTAGGCCTTGCGGTCGCCCGAAATCCAACCCGCTACAAGTGGTAAAATGTTTCTAAAATACCAGCGATATACAGCTCTGAACGCTTTATTTTCTGGCATAGAAAATTCGAGTACAACAATTCGACCATTGCGTTTCAAAATTCGGACCATCTCTTTCAATCCAAGTTCGGGGTGTTCGAAATTGCGAATCCCGAATGCAATTGTGACTGAATCTACAGATTCGCTTTCGATGTCTAGCTTTTCTGCGTTGGCTTGACTCAGTGTAATTCTATTGGATAATCCTGCATCAGCTACCTTTTTTCGGCCGACTTCGAGCATTCCCTCCGAGAGATCGAATCCCAACAAATTGGCATTAGTTGCATTACGGGCGAGAGCTAAAGTCAGGTCAGCCGTACCACAAGCTAAATCGACAATTGTCTGAGGATTATTCTGAGTCGCTTTCTGAACAGTTTTCCGTCTCCACTGATGATCAGCCCCCATAGATAGGAGGTGGTTCAGCATATCGTAGCGGTGAGCAACGCGATCGAACATCGTTTGTACCTGTTCGGTTTTAGTTTGGTTGCTTGTATATGGTTTAAGATCACTCATAACGTACTGTCTTTTCAGGAGAAATTTTTGAAACGATGTGTGTCGGAATTAATTGACAGATGACAATCACAGCAAATACTCCGATATTTAATAAAATTATTGTGGCCCAATTGAACGAAATCGGAACTTGATTGAGGAAATATCCGGCAGAATCTAATTTTATTATTCCCGAATATTTTTGTATCAGACAGATGACAATGCCACATAGGTTTCCCCAGATAATCCCTTTTGTTACTATATAGACTGCACGCCACAAAAAAACTTTCTGCAATAGGCGATTATCTGCACCGAGTGTCTTCATAACCCCGATAAAACGGCTTTTTTCGAGTAGTATAATCAGCAGTGCTGATGCCATATTGAATATAGCAACAACCAGCATTACGATGATTATCACCAGTGCATTGAGGTCGTGGGTAGCCAGCCAGTCAAATATCATTTGATTTTTTTGTCGTAGATTTGATACGATCAGCGATTCCTGAATCTGAGGGTCTTCGGACATTACATCACAGATTGAGTTGTGCAGATCTGTGAGATTTCTCAGGTCATATCCATTAATTTCATAGCCTGAAACCTGATTTGATGACCAATTATTTAACCGTTGCAAATTACGTATATCTGTAATCATCAGGATTTTATCCATTTCTTCGAAATTGCTGCGGTATATTCCAGATACTTTATAAAGATCTCGTCGTGGCGGATTCTGAATAAAAATCATCTCGACCTTAGATGCCGTATCTAGATTCAGCCGTTTTGCCATAACCTCAGAAATTAGAACATCTCGAGTCCGCATAGAATCTGAAACTCGAGGCAGTGAGCCTCGAATCAACATCTGTTCATAGAAACTCCAATCAAAATCCTGCCCAAGACCTTTGAGCATAATCCCCTCCATAACATCATCATTTTTGACGATGCCGGCTTTACGGGCAAATTTGTGAATATTCTTTACATTATCAAGTTGTGAAATTTTTGAGGGATAATTCACATCGGTCGTAATTGGTGGTGTCTCCAGCGAATTATTACCTTCGAGAGCCGTAATAGTTACGTGGGCTCCGAATCCGCCTAATGCTGCCGAGATCTCCTTTTTAAAGCCGTATATTACTCCAAGGGCAATGAGCATTACAGATATTCCGATTGAAACACTGAGTGTTGCAATGCTGACCATTACATTTTTGTGTCTCTGTGAACTTGAGGAAAGTCTGTTCCCGAGGAGATATGGAAGATTGGTTTTTGTCAACTTAGGCCCTGATTGAATAAAACTATTTTGTGATTTGTCCATCGATCATAACAATTTTACGATCAGAACGTTGTGCAAGATCATTATCGTGAGTGACAATGACAATCGTTTGTCCTAGTTTATCTCTAAGATCAAAGAATAGTGAGTGCAATTCATCACGGTTACGAGTGTCAAGATTTCCCGATGGCTCATCAGCCAGCAGTAGTGATGGTGAATTTATTAGTGCACGTGCAATGGCAACTCGTTGTTGTTCGCCACCAGACATTTCTGACGGTTTGTGATTCATACGATGCTGCATACCCAGCATCTTCAACAACTCAGTAGCTTTAGCTTCGGTTTGTCTGCGATCACTACCGGCAATGAATGCAGGAATACAGACATTTTCAAAGGCTGTGAATTCTCCTAACAGATTGTGAAATTGGAAAACAAAGCCGATATTCAAGTTCCTGAATTTCGACAATTTTTTATCTCCAATTGAACTTACGTCTATGCCGTTAATCAGTACACGACCTGAATCCTGACGACTCAGTGTACCCATTATCTGCAACAATGTAGTCTTGCCTGCACCACTCGGACCGACAATTGAAACTACTTCCGAACGTGCTATATTCAGCGAAACGTCGTTTAGAACTTTTAGATTTCCAAATGATTTGAATATATTTTCGACTTTAATCATTGTTGTTTCTGCTAAAATAGTTGAACAATCTGACACATTCTACTGCGGGTTTTACGTCGTGAACACGCAGTATTTTCGCACCTTGTCGAAGTGATTCCCAATTCAGAGCAATAGTTCCGGATAATGCATCTTCTGGAGTGCTATTCAAAATGCGATATATCATAGATTTACGCGAGATGCCTACAAGAAGCGGAACACCAAAGTGGGTCAACTTATGGAGTTGGCTGAGCAGTTCGTAGTTCTGTTGTGTACTTTTAGCAAAACCAAATCCTGGATCAAGAGCAAAATCTGTGATTCCGAGTTGATTGAACAACTCGATTTTATTGGCAAAATATGAATCTAGTTCATTGATGATATTGTTGTAATCACATCGTTGTTGCATATCTTGCGGAGTTCCCTTCATATGCATTGCAATGTATGGTGTTCCCAATTGAGCAACTGTTTCGAGCATTTTTGAATCAAGTTCTCCTGCTGTGATATCATTCACGATTATTTGTCCGAAATTCTTAACAACTGATCGTACAACGTTGCTGCGGAATGTGTCGACTGAAATTGGAATGCTATCCGAAACTGAACGAATAATTTCTATTGCCTTTGATACTCGGTTTAACTCTTCCTGTTCGGATACATCTTCAGCACCTGGACGTGATGAGTAACCTCCAACGTCCAGGATTTCTGCACCATCATTCAGAGCTGTGATAACTTTGTTTTTAAACAACTCTTGTCCGTTCCATCTGTTACCTGAGAAAAAAGAATCCGGCGTAACGTTTAAGATTGCCATTACGACCGGATTTGAAATATTTCGTAGTGCGAATTCAGCCATTAGCTGTAATTATTTATTGACAGGTTTAATATCTCGCACTCTGAGTTGGGGTGTTACCATTCCACGATAATGATTCTCGACAACACAGTAGCATACATCTATGGCTCCTCCACGACGAATGTGTTCGTAGTGAGTAGGCTGTTGGAATGCGATTGCTGCAATTGAGGTATTTGGTTTTTCGTGTTGAACGAGTTCCAATTTCAGGTGATCATTATCGTTACCGACGAGTCTCACCTCACCTCGGTCGCTGACTCCACGAGTGATGAACACCGGAGCCGAGTTGCCGGGACCAAATGGTTGGAAACGACTCAATGTCGCTCTGAATTCCGTCGTAATATCGCTGAATAACAATTCAGAATCAATATCAACTTGAGGAATAAGCATATCGTCTTCGATATGATTTTCGACATATTGATTGAAACGGCGAGTGAATTCTTCGACATTTTCAGGTTTCATTGTCAATCCTGCTGCATAGGTGTGTCCTCCGAAATTTTCGAGTAGATCGGCACACGACTCAACAGCCTGATAAAGATCAAAACCTGCGACGCTACGGGCAGAACCCGTTACAAAACCATTTGACATTGTAAGCACGACAGTCGGACGATAGTATCGTTCAATCAGACGTGATGCAACGATTCCGACTACGCCTTTAACCCAATTCGGATTATAGACAACCGTACTCTTTTTGTTCTTGATATCAGGATTTTTTTCTATCAAATCAGCAGCTTCCTGAGTTATTGAACGGTCGATGTTCTTTCTGTCGGCATTTGATTTGTCGATGAAATCTCCGAATTTCTTAGCCTTTTCGTCCGTATTGGCAATCAACAATTTGACCGCTCGGTGTCCACCTGAATAGTGTTTCGAGCCATCGTCTTCGTCGTCAATTTCCATACGACCGGCGGCATTAATTCTTGGTCCGATCTTGAATACGATATCATCAATTGTGATGTTATGTTTTTCAAGACCACACAACTTAATCACAGACAATAATCCGCGATTTGGTTGTTCATTAAGTCTTTTGAGCCCATAATAGGCAAGGATTCGGTTCTCTTCAACCAACGGAACAATATCCGATGCGATGCTGACAGCGACAAGATCCATTAGACATTCGACTTCCTCAAAAGGCAATCCTTTGCGGATACAGAATGCTTGGAGCATTTTGAAACCTACGCCACAACCTGACAACTCCTTGAACGGGTAGTTGCAATCTGCACGTTTGGGGTCGAGAACTGCCACTGCATTGGGGATTTCATCTCCCGGCAAGTGG
>CAJGBR010000039.1 GCA_904501625.1 uncultured Rikenellaceae bacterium | reverse complement strand
TTTTGCGGAGCAGGGCAGACATTCACACAGTTGTTGCAACCTGTACAGTCCATCGGGCTGACTTGGATACGTAACTTATACTCTTTGAGTTGAGCTTTACCATCTGCACAAACAGTACCTTCTGGCAGACCTGCAGCCTCGTCAGCTGTCAAAATAAACGGACGGATTGCGGCGTGAGGACATACCAACGAACATTGGTTACATTGGATACAGTTTTCTGCAGACCATTCAGGTACTGAAGATGCGATACCACGTTTTTCATATTTTGCAGTACCAGCGTCCCAAGTACCATCTTCGCGACCAAGGAATGTACTTACAGGCAGTGAATCACCTTCCAAAGCATTAATCGGGTTTACTACCTTTTCAATGAATTCAGGTTGATTTTTCTTAGATTCAACTGGTTTAACTATTATATTTGCCCATTCTGCAGGAACTTCAACCTTTTCAACTTCGCCACCTTTATCTACGGCTGCGTAGTTCATATTGACAACATCTTCACCCTTCTTACCGTAAGATTTATAAATGAATTTTTTCATTTGTTCTACGGCTTGTTCATAAGGAATAACTTCTGCAACCTTGAAGAATGCACTTTGCATAATTGTATTTGTGCGGTTTCCAAGACCGATTTCACCTGCAATCTTAGTTGCATTGATGATATAGAAGTTGATCTTGTGTTCTGCCAAATACTTTTTCATATCGTCTGGCAGGTTTTCTTTAGTTGTTTCTGCATCGTGTACAGAATTCAATAAGAATGTACCACCATCTTTCAGACCCTTCAGCAGATCGTATTTTCCGATGTATGACGGAACGTGACAAGCTACGAAGTCTGGAGTTGTCACCAAATACGGAGATGTAATTGGTTCATCACCGAAACGCAAGTGTGATGATGTATAACCACCAGACTTTTTAGAGTCGTATGAGAAATATGCTTGACAATATTTATCAGTTGTTTCACCGATAATTTTGATTGAGTTCTTATTAGCTCCTACAGTACCATCTGCTCCAAGACCGATGAAACGACCTTCGAATGTACCTGGTTTAGCCAAGCTGATTTCTTCACCAACAGGCAATGACAAGTATGTTACATCGTCATTGATACCAACTGTAAAGAACTCTTTAGGTTGAGCTGCCTTCATATTTTCGAATACTGCCAGCATTTGAGCCGGAGTTGTATCTTTTGAAGACAAACCATAGCGACCACCATATACTTTCGGAGCATTTTCTTTACCATAGAATTGTGATTTAACATCGAGGTAAAGAGGTTCGCCAACAGCACCCGGTTCTTTTGTGCGGTCCAGAACAGTGATAACTTTAGCAGTTTGAGGCATTGCAGCCATAAAGTGCTTAGCAGAGAACGGACGATACAAGTGAACTGAAACAACGCCGACTTTTTCACCTTTAGCAGTCAGACAGTCAACGACTTCGCGAATAGTTTCAGTAATAGAACCCATTGCTACGATAACACGGTCAGCATCTGCTGCTCCATAGTAGTTGAATGGTTTATATGTACGACCTGTGATTTTTGAGATTTTTTCCATCTCTTCAGCAACCATATCAGGCACTGCATCATAGTAGCGGTTGCAAGCTTCTCGTGCTTGGAAATAAATATCCGGATTTTGTGCTGTACCACGAGTCACAGGATTTGACGGATTCAATGCACGATTGCGGAATTGTTGAAGAGCCTCTTTGTCAATCAGAGGTGCCAATTCGTCTTGTTCGATAAGTTCGATTTTTTGGATTTCGTGAGATGTTCGGAAACCGTCAAAGAAGTTTACGAACGGAACACGCGAACGAATTGCCACAAGGTGAGATACTGCAGAAAGGTCCATTACTTCTTGAACGCCACCGGATGCCAACATTGCAAAACCTGTTTGGCGACAAGCCATTACGTCTTGGTGGTCACCGAAGATTGACAATGCGTGAGAAGCCAACGCACGTGCTGAAACGTGGAATACGGCAGGCAACAATTCACCTGCGATTTTATACATATTCGGAATCATCAACAACAGACCCTGAGATGCTGTATAGGTTGTTGTCAATGCACCAGCCTGGAGTGATCCGTGAACTGCACCTGCAGCACCTGCTTCAGATTGCATTTCAACGACTTTCACTGTCTCTCCGAAGATATTCTTGCGACCATTGGCAGCCCATTCGTCAATGTACTCAGCCATTGTCGAAGACGGAGTGATCGGGTAAATTGCAGATACTTCGCTAAACATATAAGCGATGTGAGCTGCGGCATAGTTACCGTCACAGGTAATAAATTTTTTTTCCTTAGCCATTTTTGATTTTATTTTGAGGTTTTATGTATTTCTAAACACATTGCAAATGTACACCTAATTTTAAAAACTCTCAACAAAAAAGTCTTCAAAATTAAGGTACACGACTTGCAAAAATACGAAATGTTCTCGTTGGACTACCGAGAACGATTTCATATTTTTATATTCCTATTACTTTTTAGGTTTCGGAGCAATTATCAGAATCATTCTTTTACCTTCGAGACGAGGCATTTGCTCAACTTTCCCCACCTCTTCGAGGTCCTGAGCAAATCTCAGCAATAATATCTCGCCCTGATCTTTGAACACAATTTGACGACCACGGAAAAATACATATGCTTTAACTTTTGCTCCTTCCTTCAAGAAGTTTTCGGCGTGACGCAACTTAAAATTGTAGTCGTGGTCATCTGTATTGGGTCCAAAACGGATCTCTTTTACGACGATTTTCACCGACTTACTTTTAATCTCTTTAGCCTTACGCTTTTGTTGGTAAAGGAACTTTTGATAATCAACGAGTCGACACACTGGTGGATCAGCCTTTGGTGAGATCTCCACCAAATCGACTTCTAATTCATCGGCCATTCTCAGAGCTTCTCGCAGAGAAACAACTTGAGATCCTTCAATATTATCACCCACCAAACGTACTTGAGGTGCTGTGATATTTTCATTGATTCTATTACCGACCTCTTTATCCGCAACTTTATCTTGCTGGCCCTGTGGCTGAGGTCTAGGAGTTTTAATAGTATTTATGACTGTACCCTCCTCTAATTAGTTAATACTATGTTTATTATTTTAATGGTTTATCCTATTCGCCAATCGGACGCACCTCTTCTTTCACTTTGAGTGCGACCTCTGCTGCAAACTGTTCGATAGTCATTGCACCCTTATCTCCCTCACCTTGTACTCTAACTGATACAAGACCTTCTGCTTCTTCTTTTTCTCCGACGATCAACAGATATGGTATTTTTTTCAATTCATTATCACGGATTTTTCTTCCGATTTTTTCATTTCTCAAATCGGTCAAAGCTCTCACATCGAGTTCGTTCAATTTATCGGTGACTGCTTGTGCATAGTCATTGAACTTTTCACTGATAGGCATAACCACAGCCTGATCAGGAGTCAACCACAATGGGAATTTACCACCGGTATGTTCGAGCAATACTGCCACAAAACGTTCCATTGATCCGAATGGGGCACGGTGAATCATAATCGGACGATGGGGTTTGTCGTCTGTTCCGGTATAGGTCAAGTCAAAACGTTCTGGCAAATTATAGTCTACTTGAATTGTTCCGAGCTGCCATTTACGACCGATTGCATCTCTTACCATAAAATCAAGTTTCGGTCCATAAAATGCAGCTTCACCCAATTCTATTACTGTATTTAAACCTTTTTCTTTGGTAGCCTCAATAATTGCAGATTCAGCCTTTTCCCAATTTTCATCTGTGCCGATATACTTAGTCTTGTTGTTCGGATCTCGCAGAGAAATCTGTGCCGTAAAGTTTTCGAAACTCAATGTCTTGAAGATATACAATACGATATCAATTACCTTTTTGAACTCTTCTGACAGTTGATCAGGACGACAAAATATATGTGCATCATCTTGAGTAAATCCTCTAACGCGTGTCAAACCGTGCAATTCGCCACTCTGTTCGTAACGGTAAACTGTACCAAACTCTGCAAAACGAAGAGGCAGATCTCTGTATGAACGAGGTTTGAACTTATACACTTCACAATGGTGAGGACAGTTCATCGGTTTCAACAAGAATTCTTCATTTTCGTCCGGAGTACGGATCGGGCGGAACGAATCGGCTCCATACTTAGCATAGTGACCCGATGTTACATAAAGGTCCTTCATCCCGATATGCGGAGTAATTACCTGCTGATATCCGTGTTTTTTCTGAACTGCTCTCAAAAAATTTTCCAGACGTTCTCTCAGTGCTGCACCTTTAGGCAACCACAATGGCAAACCTTGACCTACTCGCTGTGAGAAGTGGAACAATTCCAATTCTTTACCCAATTTACGGTGGTCACGTTTCTTTGCCTCTTCGAGCATTGCGAGGTACTCGTCAAGCATCGATTTCTTCGGGAACGAAACTCCATAAATACGAGTCAACATCTTATTGTTTTCGTTACCACGCCAATATGCACCTGCAATTGAGGTCAGTTTTATTGCCTTAATATAACCTGTATTAGGCAAGTGTGGTCCGCGACACAAATCGGTAAATGCTCCATTTGTATAGAACGTAATTTTACCATCTTCCAGATCCTGAATCAACTCGACCTTATACTGATCTCCCTTTTGCGTAAAGTTTTCCAATGCTTCTGCTTTTGGCACTTCACGACGCACCAACGGCTCTTTATTACGAGCAAGTTCAACCATCTTGTTTTCGATTTTTTTCAGGTCGGCATCGGTGATTGGTTCGGGCAGATCAACGTCATAATAGAATCCGTTCTCAATTGACGGACCAATACCGAACTTAACTCCGGGGTAGAGTGATTCCAATGCTTCTGCCAGCAAGTGTGAAGATGTATGGTGGAATGTATCCTGAGCTTCACGATCTTCCCATTTGTGCAACTTAAGAGTAGCATCTTGTTCGATTGGCAACATCAGGTCACAAACCTGACCATTTACAGTTGCAGCCATCACTTCTTGAGCCAGACGTGATGAAATTTTTTCAGCAATCTGAAGGGCGGTTATTCCTTTTTCGTATTCACGAACGGTTCCGTCCGGAAAAGTTATCTTTATCATTACTATGAATTTTATTTCCTCATTTAACAAAACGCAAGTGCAACACTTTTTGTCCTGCACTCAGACGATTATTCAAATTAGTTTTCGCCATTTTCCTCCATCAAATCCGAAGCTGAAACATCAGGTCCGCTTTCGATTCGACACTTACGCAACGGATTTGCCGTGATTATCTGGTGTTGTTCACGATTACGCAAAATATCTATTGCCATATATATAGCTGATCTCATTGATGATTCGTCAGCTCGATCCTTTCCTGCAATGTCGTAACCGACACCGTGTGCAGGACTTGTTCTCACGATGGGCAATCCTGCTGTATAGTTCACTGACACCGATGATGACATTGACTTGAATGGTATCAATCCCTGATCGTGATACATTGCCAAAACGCCGTCATATTTTGCAAATGCTCCGCTTGAGAAGAATCCGTCTGCGGCAAATGGGCCGAATGTCAAAATTCCATTGTCGTAGGCCTCTTTTATAGCAGGTTGAATTACATCAATCTCTTCACTACCAAGCAGTCCGCCATCTCCAGCGTGAGGATTCAGCGACAATACAGCAATCTTGGGCTCGTGAATTACAAAATCCTTAATCAGACTCTCTCTAAACAATTTAAGTTTACTTATGATCAAGTCTTTACTGATCAGTGATGCCACCTTTGAGATTGGCTCGTGAACAGTCACCAAGCCGACTCTCATCACATCATTAACCATTATCATCAACGGTTCACCACCAAATTTATCTGCGATGTACTCGGTATGTCCGTTGAAATGGAATTTTTCACTTTGAATATTTTTCTTATTTATCGGAGCCGTCACCAAAACATCTATTGCACCACGTTCGAGATCGGCCGTTGCCATCTCAAGTGCGATCAATGATGCTTCACCCGCAGCCTCTGTCGATTGTCCGAGTTCTACTCTCACAGCATCATCAATACAATTAATCATATTGATTTTACCATCACGCACATCGTCAGCCGATTTCACCTGATTATAAACCAATTGATCGCAATTTATATATCTCCGGTGAAAAGCAAGCACCTTACCAGAACCGTAGATAACAGGTGTGAACATTTCGCATATTCTATTATCACTTAACGACTTGATAATAACTTCACATCCAATGCCATTAATATCTCCGGAGGTAATACCTACTCTTATTTTGTTATTACTCATATAATTCATACATTCATAATTCGGGCAAATATATGAAATTTTCCGCAAAAGTATCATCTTATCACGCATAAATTTACACACAAAAACAATTCGAGGAGCCGACACAGGCGGTGTATCAGCTCCTCATTAAATTGCCAATGTGATTTTTATTTCGAGAAATGGCGATGCAAATTCTTCAATTGACCGCCCAATGTACACATCGAAATTCCGAACAATATCAACGTTGCTCCTACCCACGCAATAACAGCTTCGACCCCAAAATATATTGGTTGCAGAACTATGACTATCGAAAATATCATCAGAATTACGCCTGAAAATATAGTCCAGCCTGCACCACGAATCCTGATAGAACTCATATCTGCACCAACACCCATCAGAGCAAAACTACGCATCAGCAGCCAGAATCCCAAAAACAGAGGCAGCGTCATCGCCGAAACTCCCGGAGCAAACGTCAAAATCACACCCAACAATATCTCGATAATACCTCCAGCCATTACCCAGCCACGACCGACTACACCCTTGCTGTTGGTCGCAGCTAGCCACACATAAACGCACCCTGATATCAGCAACAACAAACCGAACAACAACGACATTGTCCAATAACTGAATCCCGGAAATACAAACACAACGACTCCCACACCAATCATCAGTACTCCTAGAGCAATCACCAACCACCAATTGTGAATTGCACGTTTCGATTTTTCCAATTGTTCAAAAAAAAGTTCATTCATAGCATTAAAATTTTAATCACAATCACTCAATAATCATACAAATCACAACCCAAACTCAAAAAATCGATGCAAATTATATGAATAAATTCAACCTTTTTTCTCTAAAATATTTCAGTTATAGCAATGATTTAGTAACTTTGCACTTTGGAATTTGATTTTAATGAGACGTTTTAAGGTCCATACCATAATATTGCTCATTGCGAGTATCGTGCTTGTCGGTTGCAGTCACAAAAGCAACCGATCTTCAGACCAATTCGAAATATGGGGCATCGACCTCTCTAAACATCAACGTTCAGTAAATTGGGACAAACTGATTGATAATAATCAAATTTCGTTTGTATTCCTCAAGGCTACCGAGGGAACTCTGATTGTCGACCCGACATACAACACCCGAAAACAAGAGTTGAACAAAAGAAATATTCTCTGCGGAGCATACCATTTCTTCGGGCATAGAACCGATGGAAAAGAACAAGCTCTAAATTTCATCAAAACTGCCAAATTAAAAAAAGGCGATTTGACTCCAGTTCTCGACATCGAACCACACCGCTTTTTCAAAGATCAGGACTGGATGATAAAACAGGCTAAAGCTTTCTGCAAAAAAATCAGAAGTTACTATGGAGTATATCCGATAATATATTGTTCATCAAATTTTTACGAAAAATATTTAAAAAAAGATTTTCCTGAAGACGAGTATGTACTATGGATTGCTGACTACAGAGGCGAACCTTCCGTCAAATGGTTAATCTGGCAACATACAGATAATCATCGTATTAAAGGCATCTCGGGAACCATCGACCGAAACGTATTCGACGGTTCACAAGACGACCTTAAAAAATTAGTATTAAGGTAATGGAACTTAAATGCGATTTTCTTGTAATCGGCAGTGGCATCGCAGGTCTCAGTTTTGCACTGAAAGCCGCTGCACACGGAAAGGTAATAATTGTTACCAAGTCCGAAATATGTGAAAGTAATACCAATTTCGCACAAGGTGGTATTGCATCTGTAACCTACGAACCTGACTCTTTCGACCAGCACATCAAAGACACGCTGGTGTGCGGAGCCGGCATCAATGACCCCAAAGTTGTTGAACTTGTGGTAAAAAATGCTCCGTCACAGATCAAACAACTCGTCGAATGGGGAGTCAGATTCGACAAAGAGGCTGGTGGCAAATACGAACTTGCTCGCGAAGGTGGACATACTCGCCATCGAATTCTGCACCATCAGGACAATACAGGCTACGAAATCGAACACTCGATTGTATCTCAGGTGAAAAAACATCAGAACATCGAGATTCTCGAATACCATTTCGCAGTCGACCTGCTAACACAACACCACCTCGGACAACTCGTAAAGAAGAGTACGCCTAACATCGAATGTTATGGTGCGTATGTTCTCAATCTCAAGAAAAACAAAGTAATGACCATTCTGTCCAAGGTGACCGTAGTGGCAACAGGCGGAATTGGTAATATATACCATACAACAACCAATCCGAATGTAGCAACAGGTGATGGCATCGCAATGGTTCACCGTGCAAAGGGTGTTATCGAAAATATGGAATTCATACAATTCCACCCGACCTCGTTATATAATCCAGGAGAAAGGCCTTCATTCCTGATAACAGAAGCGATGCGTGGTTTTGGTGCAATTCTCAAAACCAAAGACGGAAATACATTTATGGAGAAATACCACCCGATGGGGTCACTTGCTCCGAGAGATATAGTTGCACGCAGCATCGACAACGAAATGAAGGTTCGAGGTGACGATTTCGTATACCTTGACGCCCGTCATACCGATCCACAAAAGTTGATAAACCACTTTCCAAACATCTACCAGAAATGTCTGTCAATCGGAATAGATATTACTCAAGAGATGATACCAGTGGTACCGGCAGCACACTACTGTTGCGGAGGTGTAAAAGTCGACTATAATGGAAAGACTACCATCAACCGACTCTATGCACTTGGAGAGACATCTTGTACTGGTCTGCACGGAGCAAACCGTCTAGCTTCGAATTCACTGAGTGAGGCAATCGTTTACGCAGATTTTGCAGCAAAACACGCCATCTCCCAACTAGAATCACTGACTCTTTGTGAGAATATTCCAGCTTGGGACTACGAGGGTACTACATTGCCCGACGAGATGGTGCTAATTACGCAAAACTACAAAGAGATGCAGCAGATTATGAGCAATTACGTCGGAATTGTCCGTTCAGATATGCGACTCGAAAGAGCAAACCGAAGATTGGAAATCATTTACAAAGAGACCGAAGAAATGTACTCTAAACTAACTCTTAACAAAGAGCTGTGCGAATTGAGAAATATGATTGCCGTCGCATACCTAATAATCAAACAGGCTCGACAGATGAAAGAAAGTGTAGGTCTGCACTATACCCTCGACTACCCGTCGCAACCACACCCTATTAAAGAATTTTAGTAAATAAATCATAATTATCGCGGTCAGAGATTCGACCACAAAACCTATATGGATCTTAAACAGGAAATTAACAGAAGACGAACTTTCGCAATTATCAGTCACCCTGATGCCGGAAAAACAACACTGACAGAGAAATTACTGCTCTTCGGGGGAGCAATTCACGTGGCAGGTGCCGTTAAATCGAATAAAATCAAAAAAGGTGCAACATCAGACTTTATGGAAATCGAACGTCAAAGAGGAATCTCGGTTGCAACCTCAGTAATGGAATTCGAATACAAGGATACCAAAATCAATATTCTCGACACTCCCGGGCACGATGATTTTGCAGAAGATACCTACCGAACACTGACTGCCGTAGACAGTGTTATTATCGTAGTTGATGGTGCAAAAGGCGTTGAAACCCAGACACGTAAACTAATGGAAGTTTGTCGTATGCGTCAGACTCCTGTTATGATTTTCATCAACAAATTGGACCGCCCGTGTCGAGATCCGTTCGATCTGATGGACGAACTCGAAGAAGAGTTGAAAATCAAGGTCCGACCGCTGGCATTCCCAATTAGTACGGGACCAACTTTCAAAGGTGTTTATAACATCTACGAACAGAAACTTTCGCTGTTTATGTCAGAAGATAAACAACGGGCTGACGGAGAGGTCATTGACATTACACTCGACAATCCCGATCTTGAAAAATATATTGCTCCGTTTCACAACCGCCTTATTGAAGACATAGACCTTGTAGATGGAGTCTATCCTGAATTTGAAATCGAGGAGTATCGTGCAGCACGTCTTGCACCCGTCTTCTTCGGTAGTGCTTTAAATAACTTCGGAGTCAAAGAGTTGCTCGATTGTTTTATTCGCATTGCCCCTTCACCTAGAGCTACCACAACCGAGCAACGTACTATTCAGCCCGACGAACCCAAAATGACAGGTTTTGTATTCAAAATCCACGCAAATATGGATCCGAATCACCGCGATCGTTTGGCATTTCTGAAAATCTGTTCCGGACGATTCGAACGTAACAAACCATACCTCCACGTCCGTAGCGGGAAAAATATGAAATTCTCATCTCCCAATGCATTCCTTGCAGAAAAAAAATCAGTGGTAGATGAAGCGTTTCCCGGAGATATTGTAGGTCTTCACGATACCGGAACTTTCAAAATAGGAGATACATTTACCGAAGGTGAACAATTAAAATTCACAGGTATACCGACATTTGCACCCGAACTGTTCAGGTATATAGAGAATGCCGACCCAATGAAATTCAAACAACTCTCAAAGGGTATTGACCAACTTATGGACGAAGGTGTAGCTCAATTGTTTACCTCAAGAGGCAATGGTCGAAAGATTATCGGCACGGTCGGAGCATTGCAGTTTGACGTTATCCAATATCGTCTCGAACACGAATATGGAGCAAAATGTCGTTACGAATCTTTGCCAATGTATAAAGCCTGCTGGATTGAATGTGACGACAAGACCGTTTATAACGATTTCATCAAACGCAAATGGCAGAATATGGCTATCGACAAACACGGTCGTGATGTATTTATGGCAGAAACTCAATATGCCCTGAATATGGCAATAGAAAAATTCCCCGAAATAAATTTCAAATTTTCGTCGGAATTCTAAAATCTGTACAAAATTTGTCTGCATAAATCAGACAGCAAAATAAAATGGAATTTCTCGGAGAAATACTAAAATATGACTTTCTGAGCAATGCCTTGTTGGCATCTCTGCTTTCGGGAATAGCCTGCGGATTAATCGGAACTTATATTGTCTGTCGCAGATTGGTATTTCTCAGCGGTGGAATTACGCACGCTTCATTCGGAGGAATCGGCATCGCATACTATCTCGGAATCAATCCTCTTTGGGGAGCTTTCGGTTTTTCGTTGCTGGCTGGAGTTGGCATTGAACTGCTCTCTCAAAAGGGAAAAATCAGAGAAGATTCGGTCATCGGAATGTTGTGGTCATTAGGTATGGCTATCGGTATCATTTTCATTTATATGACTCCCGGATATGCCCCAAATCTAATGAGTTTTCTATTCGGCAATGTACTGTCAGTCACAAGTTCAGACCTCATAGCAATAGCTCTGCTAGATGTCGTATTACTTCTGATTTTTACATTGTTTCACCGAAAGATTATGTTCGTAGCATTCGACAGAAATTATGCCGAGAGTCAGAATATTCCCGTGACAATGGTCAACTACGTAATGATGATGATGGTGGCTGCAACAATCGTTCTCAGCATCAGAGTCATCGGCATAGTTATGCTGATATCACTGCTAACAATTCCCGTAGCAATCGTTAATTCATTTTCAAAACGATTCAATCGTCTGGCAATCGGCTCCTGCATTGTTGCAACTTCCGGCACTATTTTAGGACTTTGGTTCAGTTACTCGACAGACATACCATCAGGTGCTTCTACGATTTTTATTCTGGCAACACTTCTGATTATCGCGAAAGTTGTTGCACGCATAATTAAAAATCGTTAACTTTGTACGCTAAAAATTCAAACCACAGATGAAGAAGGTACATTTGCTAATGCTGAAATCCTACTTAGGGCCAATGTTTATGGCCTTTTTCATCGTATCGTTCATTCTGTTGATGAACTTTATGTGGAGGTGGATTGACGAACTCGTAGGTAAAGGTCTGACAATCGGTGTCATTTTCGAGCTTATGGGTTATGCCGTTATGACGACTATCCCGATGGCATTGCCTCTCTCGACGTTGTTCTCATCACTGATGGCCATTGGCAATATGGGAGAAAATTATGAATTGCTAGCCCTCAAGGCAGCAGGCATATCCCTCAGTCGAATCCTCAGACCTCTGATGATTGTAACGTTTATCATCTCGGTGGCAAGTTTCTTTGCAGCAAACAACCTTGTGCCATACTCCTACAAGAAGATGACCGCCATTATCTATGACATTCGACAGCAAAAACAGGCACTCGAATTTGATGACGGAATTTTCTTTAACGGAATCGAAGATATGTCTATCCGTGTTGAACATCAGGACCGCAAAACAAAATTGCTACATAACGTACTGATTTACGACACTCGAAATAACAATGGTCAGATGACTACAATTATTGCCGACTCGGGTTATATTAACCTCTCTGACGATAAACGATTTTTGATGGTCACATTGTTTAACGGAGAAAACTATGAACAAAATCGCAGCAATTCGTGGTACTCGGAAAGTAATCTCAGACACCATTTCTTTGATGTTCAGAAGGCAATGATTGCCCTCGAAGGATTTAATTTCGAACGTTCAGATGCATCAACATTCACCAATGCATCAACCAAACGCGTAGATGAACTAAGTATAGAAATTGATTCGCTGCAAAAAGAGGTCGACACCGAGGTCTACTCGCTGAATGATGACATCATCAACAATAATCTGTTTCAGTCTAAAGGCACTACTAACGACAGCACAAAAACGGTCCATTCGATCAATATAAGTGACTCAATAACAAACATATCAGATTTTCGAAAAAAATATGAAATGATGGAACACGCCATATCTCTGGCTTCAAGTTCATCATCACGAATGACATTCGATGAATCCTCCCTCAAAGAGAAACTACAAGTTCTCTACAAAGACCAAATCGAATTTTTCAGCAAATTTGCACTACCCGTTTCAGTGTTCATATTCTTTCTGATCGGCTCGTCACTTGGTGCAATCATACGAAAAGGCGGTATGGGTATGCCTTTCGTAATCTCTTTTGCATTCTTCATCATCTACTATATCCTTATGATTAGTGGTGAAAAAATGGCAAAAGAGGGCTCAACACACCCATTCATCGGGACCTGGCTGTCGTCATTCGTACTGCTTCCCATAGCAGTGTTCCTGCTTTACAAGGCATCAACTGACTCGGGATTACTCAATACCGAATGGTATTTGAAACATATTCTCAGAGCAAAAACTCTGATTCTAAACAAGTATAACAAAGTAAAACAATATTATGATAACAGAAAAAAATGAACGTCCGTTAAATACCATTGCCGAGGCTATCGAAGCAATCGGAAAGGGTGAAGTGGTCATCGTAGTAGATGATGAAGATCGTGAAAATGAGGGCGATTTCATTGTAGCCGCAGAAAAAATTACTCCGGAAATCGTAAACTTTATGGAGACTCACGGCAGAGGATTGTTGTGTGCACCACTCAGTCCTGAACTCTGTGGCAAGTTGGATCTCCCAATGATGGTCACAAGCAACACCTCTTTGCACGGAACTCCGTTCACAATATCCGTAGATCTGCTGGGTGATGGTTGTACAACAGGGATCTCAGCACACGATCGTGCAGCTACGATTCGTGCCCTAGTTGACGATAATACCAAACCAGAGGACCTGGGTCGTCCGGGACACGTCTTCCCATTGGCAGCCCGCGAACGTGGTGTACTCCGCCGTCCCGGCCACACCGAAGCCGTAGTTGACCTGGCTAAACTTGCAGGTCTGAAGGCCGGAGGAGCTCTGATCGAAATCAAAAAGGAAGATGGCGAAATGGCACGTCTACCTCAACTCAAAGAGATTGCCGATAAATTCAATCTGAAAATAATATCTATCGCAGACCTCATCGCATACAGACTCAAAAGCGAATCTATTGTCGAGCGCGGAGCCTGTGTTAATATGCCGACTCAATGGGGTGACTTCAAAATGATTCCGTTTATGCAGAAAAGTAACGGACTCGAACACGTAGCCCTCATTAAAGGCGAATGGAAAGAAGATGAACCCGTATTGGTAAGAATGCACTCATCTTGTCTGACTGGCGATGTATTCGGCTCGTATCGTTGCGACTGCGGCTCACAGCTACACGAGGCAATGAGTATGATTGAAAAAGAAGGTCGAGGTGCAGTCGTATATCTGAGTCAGGAGGGTAGAGGTATCGGTTTATTCAATAAGATCAATGCATATAAACTGCAAGAAAACGGATACAATACAGCCGATGCCAATCTAAAACTCGGCTTTAAAGTTGATGAACGTGACTACGGAGTCGGTGCCAGCATTCTGAGAGAAATCGGAATCAGAAATATTCGATTGATGACAAATAATCCTCAGAAAAAGGCAGGTCTTGAAGGTTATGGACTTAAAATCGTTGAGAATATTCCCATCGTAATTGCTCCGAATAAACACAACGAACACTACCTCGAAACTAAAGAACGTCTGATGGGTCACAAACTCGGACTGTTCCACAAAGAATAACCCTTGGATATTAATGTCAAATCACAGATAGTCCCTACGGCATAACGTTAGGGACTATTCTTTAAAATATAATCAGCAATGACAAGCGGTCAAAAACTCAGAATAGTATATATGGGTACCCCTGACTTTGCAGTCGAACCACTGCGACGTCTGGTCGAAGGGGGATATAACATTGTGGGTGTAGTCACAATGCCCGATAAGCCATCGGGACGAGGTCTGAAAATTCAACAGAGTGCAGTCAAACAATATGCTCTCGAGGTAGGACTACCCGTTCTGCAACCCCAAAAATTAAAAGATGAACAATTCATAAACCAACTACGAGAACTTGCTCCGGACTTAGGGATTATCATTGCGTTCCGAATGTTACCGGAAGTCGTATGGGCTCTGCCTCGATTAGGAACAATTAACCTTCACGCCTCACTATTGCCGCAATATCGAGGAGCAGCTCCGATAAACCACGCCATAATCAATGGCGACAACAAAAGTGGTGTTACAACATTCTTCCTTAACCACACGATTGATACGGGAGACATTCTGATGCAACGCGAAACTCCTATCGGTGACGATGATACACTTGAGACTCTGCACGACAGACTGATGACTCTCGGAGCAGATGTCGTAGTTGATAGTGTAGAAATGATTGCTGCAGGAGGCTACACACTCACACGACAACTTGATATCCCGCTGGAAC
>CAJGBR010000038.1 GCA_904501625.1 uncultured Rikenellaceae bacterium | reverse complement strand
TTTCTGGAAATGCTGGTCAATGTAACTATTCAGCTTCAAAAGCTGGTATGATCGGATTTACAAAATCTGTTGCTAAAGAATTGGGTTCAAGAAACATCCGTTGTAATGCAATCGCTCCGGGCTTTATCATTACTGATATGACAGGACAATTATCTGAAGAAGTTCGTAAGGATTGGGAACTTAAGATCCCGATGCGCCGTGGTGGTACTCCAGACGAAGTCGCTAAAGCTGCATTGTTCTTAGCCTCAGACCTTTCTTCTTATGTGAGTGGACAGGTTATTAATGTTTGTGGTGCAATGAATACCTAATAGATAATTAAATCAAAAAATGAGGGTATCCGCAACTCTGTGGATACCCTTTTTCATTTATGCTTTCAGAACAATTCTCAAAGTCCTTCGCGTACGCTGAACAAGAAATGCATCCTCCGAATCAGCATACCGTGTAAATAGTTCTTCGTCATATCCTCTTATTGTCAACAACTTAAGATTATCATTATAAGCCACCTTGTATTCAGTTTGGAGTTGGTCAATCAATCTGTCGATGTGTCTTGATTGGTCAACGCAGACTGTAAGGCTCACTGCCGAACTCTGAATCAGATTGATTTTAATTCGGTATTGTCCCATCAGCGAAAATATCTCCGAGAGTTTATCTTCCAACACAAACGAAAAATCGTTCGGACGGATTGAAATCAATATCTGATTCTGTTTCAATATCATAATCGGGACATTCATCTGCTGAGTCTGCTGCGAACAGATTATAGTGCCTTCCTGGTCAGGCTGACCAAAAGGCTTGACACAAAGCGGAATATTCTTATTCTGTAGAGGTTTAATCGTCTTCGGGTGTATAACCTGAGCCCCACTATGAGCAAGCTCTACGGCATCGAGGTAGTTCAAACACGGAATTTTAACCGTGTTATCAAAGTGTTTGGGATCAGCATTCAATATTCCCGGCACATCTTTCCAAATTGTAACCGAATCAGCCTCAGTGACACTTGCCACGACGGCTGCCGAGTAATCAGATCCTTCGCGCCCCAGAGTCGTAGTACAACCAGATGGATTGGCACCTATAAAACCCTGACCTACTATCACACGTTTATCACATCGTCCAACAACCTCACAGATGTTTCGAGCAGTAATGGTATAGTTCACTCCTGCTTCACGGAATCTACTATCAGTAACCAACAACTGTCGCATATCTACCCAAAGGTTATCCACCCCACCCTGAAGATTCAGGTACTGCGATATGATTGTTGTTGACATCAACTCGCCAAACGAAACGATTCTGTCATAAAACTTATCAAAATCATCACGTTCAGCACTATTATCAATGATCTTTACAATTTCGTCAGTCAAAGGCAAAAGCGAGTTCTCAACCGTCGCTTTGTGTTCATCGGCAAAAAGTTGTCCGATTATACCCAAATGATAATCCAACACCTCACGCCACCGTTCACGAGCCCTCTCGTTTCGGTTAGCCATAAATGCTTCGTGTACCCCTTCAAGAGCATTAGTTGTCTTGCCCATTGCAGATATAATCACAAAGACTTTATCTTCGGTCTTTTGAAGTATCGAAGCAATGTTTCTTACCCCTTCGGCATTACGCACCGAAGCACCTCCGAATTTGTAAACTTTCATTTTAGTATCTGTAATGATCTGCTTTGTAAGGTCCTTCAACTTGAACTCCGAGATAATCTGCCTGCTTTTTAGTCAGGGTAGTCAACTCTACACCAAGTTTTTCAAGGTGTAATCTTGCTACCTCTTCATCAAGTTGTTTCGGAAGACGATAAACTCCCACCTCGCGTCTATTCTGCCACAAATCCAACTGAGCCAAAACCTGATTGGTAAACGAATTACTCATCACAAAAGATGGGTGTCCCGTAGCACAACCAAGATTTACCAGACGACCCTCTGCGAGAATGAATATCGAATGGCCATCGCTGAATGTATATTTATCGACCTGAGGTTTAATTTCTTGTTTTGTGATCCCTGGATAGGCATTTAGTTCAGCCATCTGAATCTCGTTATCGAAGTGTCCAATGTTACATACAATCGCCTGATCTTTCATTCCAGCCATATGTTCTGCCGTAATGATATCACAATTACCCGTTGTTGTAACATATACGTTACCTTCGCTAAGACAGTTTTCAAGTCTTTTAACTTCGAATCCCTCCATTGCAGCTTGAAGTGCACAAATCGGGTCAATTTCAGTCACAATTACTCTTGCTCCGTAGGCTCTCATACTGCGGGCACAACCTTTACCAACGTCACCATAACCACAAACGACCACAACTTTACCTGCAATCATCACGTCTGTAGCACGCTTGATACCATCAGCCAATGACTCACGACAACCATAAAGATTGTCAAATTTGCTCTTAGTAACAGAGTCATTTACATTGATTGCGGGAATCATTAACTCGCCACGTTCTGCCATTTGATAAAGACGATGCACACCAGTTGTTGTCTCCTCTGAAACACCAACCCAATCCTCAACAGTACGATGCCACTTTTGCGGATCCTCAGCCAACAACTCCTTCAGAGTATTCTTAATGACACGTTCTTCATTGCTTGATGCAGTTTCATTAATCCAATTTGCACCATTCTCAGCCTGAAATCCCTTATGAATCAGCAGTGTAGCATCTCCACCATCATCTACAATCAGTTGCGGACCGAGTCCACCAGGGAACGACAATGCCTGAGCCGTACACCACCAATACTCTTCCAAAGATTCACCTTTCCAGGCAAAAACAGGCACACCGGCTGCTGCGATTGCTGCGGCTGCGTGATCTTGAGTCGAGAAGATATTACAACTACACCAACGAACATCTGCTCCAAGTTCAACAAGAGTCTCAATCAGCACTGCAGTTTGAATTGTCATATGCAACGAGCCCATTATACGGACACCGTTCAGAGGTTTTTGTCCTTCATATTTTTTGCGGACTGCCATCAATCCTGGCATTTCGTGTTCAGATATTTCAATTTCGCGTCGGCCCCAATCTGCCAACGACATATCTGCCACTTTATAGGGTAATGTGTTATCTAAAAACATATTATCTATTATTTTTCTAATTATTGATTCATCTTCAGCAATTGCCATTTTCAGTTGATCGAAGTTTTCAAATTTTTTTTCTGCACGGATAAACTCTACAAGTTCGACGACAATCCTATGTCCATAAATATTCTGATTAAAATCAAGAATATGAGCCTCGACAACTACTCCACGATTATCGTTAACCGTAGGTCTGTTACCAATATTAACCATCGCATAATGTCTTGAATTGTTTACGGTTACAATTCCAAGCCACACACCCAGTGGCAACTGCCCTTCACATTCGATATTAGCTGTTGGAAATCCGAGTTTATGTCCGATTTGGTTTCCTTGTTTTATGATGCCTTCGAATCGCATTATATTAGACTGAAAATATGCTACAAAGATAACCAGAAAATTTTAATTTGTATAACTGAACTCAGTTGCACACAAAAAAAAGAATCTGCCTCATTGCGAGGGCAGATTCTTTTATTATCAGAATGATTGACTACCAAGCAAAGAGTGGGTATTTTGTCATCATTTCGTTAACTTCTTTACGAACAGCTGCGATTACGTTTTCATCATCTGCGTTAGAAAGAACTGTATCGATCAAGTCTACGATCTTATCCATTTGATCTTCTTTAAGACCACGTGTTGTGATAGCCGGAGCACCAACACGGATACCTGATGTCAAGAATGGTGAACGTGAATCGAACGGTACCATATTCTTGTTAGTTGTGATATCAGCTTCTACCAAAACGCGTTCAGCTTTTTTACCGCTGATTTCAGGGAATTTCGGACGCAAGTCAATCAACAACAAGTGGTTGTCTGTACCGTCAGAGATAACTTTGTAACCACGTTTAACAAATGCTTCGCCCATAGCTGCAGCATTTTTCTTAACTTGAGTTTGATATTCTTTATATTCTGGTTTCAGAGCTTCTCCGAAAGCAACTGCTTTAGCTGCGATAACGTGTTCCAGCGGACCGCCTTGAATTCCTGGGAACACTGCTGAGTTCAACATTGCAGACATTTTCTTGATTTCGCCTTTAGGTGTTGTTATGCCCCAAGGATTGTCAAAATCTTTACCCATCAAGATGATACCACCTCGCGGACCACGCAATGTCTTGTGTGTAGTTGAAGTTACGATATGTGCGTATTTAACAGGGTTTTCGAGCAAACCTGCTGCGATAAGGCCTGCGGTGTGAGCCATATCCACCATAAAAATAGCACCTACCTTGTCTGCGATTGCACGCATACGAGCATAATCCCATTCGCGGCTATAAGCTGAAGCTCCACCGACAATCAGTTTCGGTTTGTATTCGAGAGCTTTTTGTTCCATTGCATCATAGTCTACGCGACCTGTTTCGTCAACTTGATAGCTTACTGCATTATAAAGAACGCCTGATGCATTAACTGGTGAACCGTGTGACAAGTGACCACCGTGAGCCAAGTCAAGACCCATAAATGTATCGCCCGGTTTCAATACTGTAAAGAATACAGCCATATTAGCTTGAGCTCCTGAGTGAGGTTGTACGTTTGCATATTCTGCTCCGTAGAGTTGGCACAAACGATCGATTGCCAATTGTTCTACTTGGTCAACCACCTGGCAACCACCATAGTATCGTGCATTAGGATAACCTTCTGCATACTTATTGGTGAGCACTGAACCCATTGCTTGCATCACTTCTGAACTAACGAAGTTTTCGGATGCGATCAACTCGATACCTTTGAGCTGACGTTGTTTTTCACGTTCGATAAGATCGAACACTTGTGTATCTTTAATCATAATATTATAAAAAGTTTATTGTATTTTCACCATTATGACGCATCACTACGTCTTCAAAATCGGGTGTAAAGTTATTAATTATTTGTAAGTTTTCAAAATAAGAGATTGCTTTTAATCGCATAAGTTTTTGAAAACAAAAAAGCCCTCCGCAAATTGAGGAAGGCTTTTTATAATTTTAGTTATATTTTTAGAAGTATTTTACTCTCCAATCTTCGATTTTGCTCAAATCATAGAGGGCTTGGAGTGTACGTTCTACAACGAAGTTTTCTGCATTAGCTTGCAGTTTTACCTTTTCGCTTTCAGTAGTTACTTCATTAAGTTTGTTCTTTGCAGTTACGTTCAACAGGTAAACGCCTGTATTACCTTCAACCACTTTTGACAATACATTTTCTTTTGCTCCGCTTATAGCACCGATAACCACCTGATCTGAACCAAGTTTTTCAACGAAGAATGAATTAAAGTTCACATCTTTAACCTCTCCGTTTACAGCACCTTCCATTGCAGCAACATCATCAAGTGATTTTACACCTGCGAGTTTTTCTCTGAGGTATTTACCTTTAAGTTCGAGACGAACAACTGGTGCAATTTCAGATTTAACATCGTCGAATGATGCATATCCATAATCATTTCCTCCTGTGAGAACAGCAACCACATAATTGCCATCAATTTCCATCACATCTGAAACGATATCTTTCTTAGTTTTGTCATCAAATGCCCAATGAACCAAAGATGAAGACTCTTCAAGTCCATTGATTTTTGTATCAGTAGTTCCAATAGTTGCAACACGTTTTGCCATTGCATTTTGGTTAACTGCGTTATTGAAGTTACTCAATGAACCATCTGCTGCGATCATAAACTGGTCTGCTTTCTGGCGAAGTGCTGAACGTGTAGCTTCACTTGCCACAATGCGATAAACGATTACACCGAGTTGAACCTTTTCAACCTCGTTCTGACGATTGTCAACTTTGAGCAATTGGATTGCGTTGCCCAACTGAACCTTAACGATTTCACCCTTCTTAGCATTGAACAATCTGTCTGCCAATTCACGAGGCAATTGATTATGTGCAATCATACCCAATTTTCCGCCTTGAGTAGCCTTCACAAGTGAATGTTTATTTGCAAGTTCTGCGAAATTTGCACCACTATTTACAAGTTTTTCCAAACTATCAGCCTGTTGGATTTGAGATGCATCAAGAACGATACGAGAAATTTCGATTGAATCTGGCATCATTCGTCTATCACTAACACGAGCCATCATATATGTATCCCCATTAAGGATTGGTCCGTAGACTACATCCTTAGATGAACCGAATACGAAATTAGCCAATTCATTCTGCAAATCAGACTCTTTATAATAAGTCGGATCAAATGGCACTTGTGAATTTGATGTCACAAATGATTCGATTTCTGTTGCATTCTTAAAGTTTTCTGCGATTGCGAGCACTTCGTTTTTAGCCTCAACAAAATCTTCTTCTGACGGAACGACGTCAAATACTACATACTCGATGTTTCTCGAAGCATTACGTTTGAACATCTCTTTATGTTCGTTGTAGAATTTCTGCAAATCACCAACTGTAACCTTAATCAATGAATCAGGAACTGCTGTGAAAGGCACACCTGCATATTGAACATTATAGTTGATGTCTGAGTTATTTACACCTTGTTCAATTTCGAGATCTGTAACAAATACACCCTTTTGAACGAGGTTCATAAATTTAGAAAGGCGTCTGTTATCAATCATCTTATCTTCCATAAAGTCCCACAAAGCCACCACATTAGGATCTGCATTATCTGCATTTACGGTATTGAGGAAATTCATCACAGCATCTTTGTTATAGTTGCCTGATTCGTCTGTAAAGAATCGAGCCAAGATCGGTGAGATATATTTTCCGTTAACCATATCCTTAGCCTCGTCTGTACTTACTGTGATACCGCTAGCCAAGAATCCCGGTGTAAATGAAGCCTCTTCGATCAATTCGTCCCAAGCGAGCTGGCGATAGTTATCATAGTTAGCCGAACTTGAGTTGCCGTTAATAATTTTTTGAATGTTTGTGGTGTAGTTCAATTGGTTGCTATAACGCAAATAGGTAATTTTTTCACCATTGATTTCACCCACTTTGATTTTAGCCGGATTAGTACCCTGGCTGTTTCCGAGGAAGTCTGTAAGCAGAAAGGCTACGAGTGCGACACCCACTACGATTGCCAAAAACAGACCGCCACGAGTTCTTAATGTGTTTAAACCTGCCATTTTGTTGTTATGTTTTTAATTGTTTTTTAGTCTATATCGCTCACAATCAATCGATTGAGATTTCACGCAACAAACTTTAGGCTACGAAGATACGAATAATTTTCGGTTTTAGGGTAATTTTAAACTATTTTTTACAAAAGGAATGAATAATTTTTTCACCACTGATACAAAAAAAAGTCTGACATCCATTAAGGAGTCAGACATAAAAATTTTTGATTTAGTAAAAATCGACTATTCTCCGCCGTATTTTGCTGCAAAGAAATTCATATCATCAAGAACCTTCATCACCTTTCTAACGTGAGATGCAGATTCATTGAGCAGTGCCATTTCTTCTTCATTCAAATCAAGTTCGATAATCTTTTCGACACCATTTTTACCGAGAACTACAGGCACACCGAGATACAAATCTTTCATACCATACTCGCCGTTCAGTGCTGCACAAACAGGCAGTATTGCCTTTGAGTCAGTAGCAATTGCACGAACCATTACTGCTGCAGACAAACCCGGAGCATACCAAGCTGATGTACCCATCAATTTAACGATTTCGCCACCACCATTCTTTGTACGTTCGATCATTGCGTCGAGTTTTTCTTTTTCGATCAACTGTTCAACAGGAATACCAGCGACGGTTGTAAAACGTGGAAGTGGCACCATTGTATCACCGTGACCACCAAGCAACTGAGTTTCTACACTACCTGGAGTTGTATTCAACTCTTCAGCAATGAATGCTCTAAAACGAGCTGCATCCAAAACACCTGCCATACCGAAAACTCGGTCTGATTTCAAACCTGAAGCCAAGAATGCAGTATAAGTCATAACGTCCAGCGGATTAGACACAACGATGATAATCGGATTTTCGTTGTATTTCATAATGCTTTCAGTCACATCTTTCACGATTTTTGCATTGATAGAGATCAAGTCATCACGACTCATACCCGGTTTTCTTGGCAAACCTGCTGTAATTACAACGATATCAGAACCTGCTGTTTTTGTATAGTCATTTGCAGCACCTATGATTCTTGTATCGAATTGCAATAGTGATGATGTTTGCCACATATCCAATGCTTTTCCTTCAGGAATACCCTCTTTGATGTCAACAAGAACGATCTCTTTGCAGACATTCATTCTTGCTAATTCATCTACACAAGTTGCACCTACGTTACCGGCACCAACTACGGTTACTTTTTGAACCATTTTTATTTGTGTTAATTGTTTACAAAAAAACTTTTAAGTGATAATAGCGATTAAAAAAAAACAAACCGCACCGAAGGTTATAAACTCGATGCGGTTTTATTGGAATGATTATCCAACCAAAGCTGCATATTGTTCTGCTGTAAGCAGTGCGTCAACTTGAGAAGGATCAGTCATTTTGATTTTGATCATCCAACCTTCGCCATACGGATCTTTGTTGACTGTATCCGGAGCATCGTTCAATGCTTCGTTGAATTCGAGGATTTCGCCACCTACAGGGATAAATGCATCTGAAACGGTTTTAACAGCTTCAATGCTACCAAAAACTTCGTTAGCTTCGAGAGTTTCACCCACTGTGTCTACGTCAACAAATACGATATCGCCCAATTGACCTTGAGCAAAATCAGTGATACCAATAAAAGCTTCATCGCCTTCAACTCGGATCCATTCGTGATCGTTCGAGTACTTAAGATTTTCAGGAATATTCATATCTCATTAATAAATTAGTGTCTATTTAATCATCAAGTGTCAATCCGACATCGATTTTGATTGACCCACATCGTATACACCTTTATGCAGAACTTTAGCCTTGCTTGCCCTCGAGGATTCACTACGACTAAAGATTTACACAGCACCAAAGGTAAATAAAATTTTTACTCTAAGCAAATTTCAGTATCGTTTTTTATGAATGAATTGCGACAAATTAAATGTCATTAGAGTTGAATTTATAACCTAAACGTTTGCCTGTCTGCAACTTGGAGTTCTCAATTTTTGTATTCATTTGGTCAACGCTGACAATCTTGACAATGTCATACGGGGGAACCAGCAAGTCAAATTCAAGAGCATAACTTACAGCCGTCTCAATTATATTCATCAGAGCTTCACGATCGATTATTTTACTACCGAACGAGTTGTGTTTCATTGAAATCTGGCGTTTACCCTCTACAAAATACTGATTTTCGCGGTTGATGAAAATTCGTCCGATCAGATATCCTTCATCTGAACTGCGTTTATATTTGAACGAATCGGCGAGGAAATTGTATATATTAATTATGCCGCAATATGAATTACTCTTATCATTTTGAACATACGAATTTTGCCAGATAATATGTTCTCGATTGAATTCGAATACATTTGTATGCATACTGAAAATCAACACATCACCGGCAACTTGTATTTGAGCTTCAAATTTCCCGCGATCGACATACTCGACCTTGATACGTTTGTCACATTCGTCAATAGCCTCGTTGATTTCTGCAGACAACTCTTGAAGCAAATCTTTAAGTTCCTGAAAAATATTGTTCGTATTGTCAAAGATTTGTTGTTTAAGAGCCGATTTCTCGGTCAACATTTTGATAATGCCTTCACGGCTACATAATTCGGTTTCCATATATTTTTTTTGAGTTTTCTTTGTTTACTGCAGTCTGACAACACGGTTAAGGCTCGGCATTTCACCCTCTTGCATTGCATTCATCTTGACTAGTTTTTTCAGACGTATACCATATTTCTGAGAGATTGAATGCATTGTATCCCCTGGGCGGACATTATGTGCATATCGACCATTCTCAGAGCGATTTTTTTTCTTGGCAATATATATTGCACTGCCTGGTTTGAGAGCAATCTCCTGTGTCATATCGTTAAATTTGAGCAACTTTTTCTTACTGATTTGAAGTTGTATTGCCAACGAATCAAACGTATCACCACTCTCTACAACGACAAAAGCCACTCCGTTATTGTAGTGAACAGGACGATCGAACACTCTGCGAGAAGATGTTGACGTAGCAGACACCTGTTCGCTGTCAATTGTCACCGTATAGTTGTCTGGATCTACGATTTTAGTTGAATCAATAACTTGTTCAATTTCTGGTACTGGAGATGGTTCTGGCTCTGGTTCTGCGAAACTGAAACGCTCACCGCCATCCTCATCAAGTTTATACAACTCATACTTTTCAATCAGATTGATGAGTCTTTCGGCATACTGCGGATTCGTTGCATAACCCGCTTTTTTCAAACCCTTAGCCCAACCTACATAATCTTTTGGATCGAGTGAGAATAGAAAATCATATCTCGGAGATGAATCTAAAAATATCGAGTGATCATCATACGATGCCTGCACCGAAAGATATTTCCTGAAACATTCACCCTTTTCATCATCATCGTGGTAAATTTTTTCACCTGTCCAATAACTTTTACATTTGATACCGAAGTGGTTATTTGCCTTTGTCGCAAGACGGCTTCGTCCGCAATCCGACTCTAACAATGCCTGTGCCATTGTAATACTTGCAGGAATTCCGTATTCATTCATCTGTTCAACGGCCATTTTCTTATATTTTTCTATATAGGCACGGTACGGATCCTTTTCTGCATAGACCGACAGAGTGCAAAAACACAATATTATGCAAAAGATTTTTTTCATAAATTTCTGTTTTACCTAAATTACGTGGCAAATTTATTACTAAAAAAGTATATTGCAAAGTGTTTGGTCGAAATCATTTGGGGATAGTACAAAAAAAGAGCCCAAAAGTTCATTTGGGCTCTGAGTTATTTTACTACATCTTCAATATATGCCTAAAAATAACTAACTGTAATTTATATACCGATGACATTACCAAATATCAAGCATAAATATTGATACTCTATAGTTAAAAGAATAATAATGATTCAACACACAGAACTGCAATACCTGCTACATACCCGACAAATGCAAGTAATGTAACGTTCTTAAGATACCACGCAAAGTTTATCTTCTCAAGTCCCATTGCGACAACACCCGCAGCAGAACCGATGATAAGTATACTACCACCAACTCCGGCACAATATGTAAGCAACAACCAAAACAAGCCATTTTGAGTAAATGCTTGCATATAAATCGGGTCTGAACTAAGCGTCAACGCATCGGGAGAAACTATAGGATACATACCCATACAAGCCGCAACCAAAGGCACATTATCAACGACTGACGAGAGCAACCCAACGACCGACGCTATAGAGAACACCTCGTGTACATTTTTATCGAGAAAGTCTGCTGCCGAACCCAAAACTCCGACACTTTGCAAACAGGCAACCGACATCAAAATACCCAAGAAGAACAATATCGTAGGCATATCGATATGCTTTAACACCTTCGAAACTCTGTTTTTAATTGAATCCTCGATATTTCTTTTGCGTTCATACACGATCTCTGTAACTACCCACATTATACCCAACACAAGCATAATGCCTACATAAGGAGGAAGTCCTGTCAGCGTTTTGAAAATAGGAACGGAGAGAAGCCCTAAGACTCCAACAAAGAATACTCCGCGACTGAATCTATGACCAACACCTTGTGGCAAACGCAACTCCAATGGCTGTGATGCAAATTCTTCGCCACCATTACTTCTATATCTAAATGACATCACTAAAAGCGGTACAAAAGCTGAAACTAAACAAGGCAGTATCAAATATGAGATCAATGGCAATGTTGTCACGTTTCCTCTCATCCACAACATAATCGTCGTAACGTCCCCGATAGGAGACCAAGCACCTCCCGAATTGGCTGCAATAATGATAATTCCCGAGAATATCCACCTATCCAAAGGTTTTGCTATCATCTTACGCAACATCATAATCATAACAATCGTGGTAGTCATATTATCCAACACTGCAGACATAAAGAATGTAATCCCTGCCAACAGCCACAGCAATATAAGTTTTTTGCGAGTAGTAATATGTTTTGTAATGATATAAAACCCACCGTGAGTATCAATGATGTCCACAATTGTCATTGCTCCGATAAGAAATATTAGTGTTTCACAAGTGCTACCCAAGTGTTCAATCAAGTTAGTTCCAACGTCCTCACCCGATGAAAAAAAAGCATAGACCGCCCACATAAAGCCAAACATAACCAAAGCCGTAGCAGCCTTGTCAATCTTAATTCTATGCTCCATAGCTATACACGCATAGCCCACCACAAATAACAAAATCAATAAGGGAATCATAATTACAACTGCCTTTAAACGATGTGCAAAGGTACAAAACAATTCTTTATAAAAAAGCGAATGGGAGTTATCGTAAGAGTTTTTATGTAACTTTGTATTTCATAATTAAAAAAATTGTACATTTGTGCAGAATAAAAGATTGTAATAACAATTTAAAACGAGAAATAATGTTTACTGAAATTTGTGACGAAATTTTCCGTCGTTCGATACTTGACTACCACAAGTACGATAATGTAGACCACCCGATCGAAAATCCTTATGAACAAGGTTCTTTGGAGCATCTGCTCTACACAAAAAACTGGATTGATACGGTTCAATGGCACCTTGAAGATATCATTCGCGATCCGCAAATCGATCCCGTTGAAGCACTCAAAATCAAACGCAGAATCGATGCTTCCAATCAAGAACGTACTGATATGGTCGAATACATTGACAGCTACTTCTTGGACAAATACAAAGATGTTGCAGTAAAAGAAGATGCAAAAATCAACACAGAATCTCCGGCTTGGGCTGTTGACCGTTATTCGATTCTTGCTTTGAAGATATTCCATATGGCTCAGGAAGTTGAACGCACAGATGTATCTGAAGCTCATATCGAAGGATGCCGCAAAAAATTAGAGGTTCTGAAGACTCAACGTGTAGACCTGTCTACTGCGATTGCCGAACTGCTTGAAGATTTTGCTGCCGGCAACAAGTATATGAAGGTGTACAAACAGATGAAAATGTATAACGACCCTGAGTTGAACCCTGTTTTGTACGCTAAAAAATAGTTAAAATGAAACGATTGCTGGTCATAAGATTGTCTGCTATGGGTGACGTTGCGATGACATCTCCCGTGCTACAATCATTACGTCAAGAGTCTCCCAAATTGGAAATATATGTACTAACAAGGCCCTTCTTCAGACCTTTTTACAGAGATGTCGAAGGAGTCAGATTTGTCGATATCGACCTAAAGGGACGTCACAAAGGTGTGGCCGGAATCGTCAGATTATGGCGTGATATCAAAAAGAACATCAAACCTGATGCTGTAGCCGATTTGCACGATGTTCTGAGATCAAAACTGCTCAGAACTCTGTTCAAAATGGGCGGAGTCAAAGTCGCAGTATTGAATAAAGGCCGAGTTGAAAAGAAAAATTTGATCAAATCAGGCTGGAGAAAGTGCAATCCGTTAAAATCCACCCACGTGCGTTATGCTGAGGTATTTCGTCAGTTGGGATTCAAGATGGAACAACCGGGAATAATTTCGCATAAGACAAGAGCCATTCCATCGATTTTCGGCACTAAAGATGGAATCTGGCTTGGCATTGCTCCGTTTGCACAACACTTCGGCAAGATGTACCCGATGAAAAGTATGACAAAGGTCATTGAAAATTTGAGCAAATATAACAATCTGAAGATTTTCATTTTCGGAGGAGGTCCTGCCGAAAAATCAGTAGCAGAAAAACTCGAAAACGAATATCCAAATGTCGTTTCGGCCATCGGGAAAGTATCGTTGAATGAGGAGTGCGATTTGACTGCGAATTTGGATTTGCTGATTTCAATGGACTCATCGGCTATGCATATGGCATCACTTGAAGGTGTTCGAGTAATGTCAATCTGGGGAGCTACGCATCCGAGTGCTGGTTTTCTCGGATTCGGACAATCTCTTGATGACGCAGTTCAACTGCCTCTGGAATGCAGACCTTGTTCAATATACGGCAAAGCTCCGTGTCGCAGAAATGACTATGCGTGTATGAATGATATTACACCAGAACTCGTTACCGAAAAAATCAAATCAATTCTCAACTTATAATCGAGATTTTTGAATATTACGAGTCTGCACAATTCAAAGTGCAGACTCGTTTGTTTTTTATAGCTTCGTGTTAGTGATATTTTTTATTACCTCTTTGCAGTGAATAAAAAAACTGTCTGACCTAACCGATCAGACAGCTTAATAGTCCCACGCAGACTCGAACTGCGATTTAAAGTTTAGGAAACTTCCGTTCTATCCCTTGAACTATGGGACCTCTTGTATTTTTAATTCAAAACACACCGAAGAGTTTTATATATTCAGTCAGCCTCGATATGTTGAATTTCAAATTTCAAGTCCCACGATTTACACAATAATCTATCGAGACATTGTGTCACCGTCGTAAGCCCACTTAACGTACATAGCACCCCAAGTGAAACCGCCTCCGAATGTCGCTAAAACCAAGTTATCGCCTTTTTTGAGTCTACTTTCATAATCCCACAGACACAAACCTAATGTTCCGTCCGTAGTATTTCCGTAACGATCAATATTGATCATACATTTTTCTTGTTGCAATCCCATACGTTTTGCAGTCGCATCAATAATACGAAGATTTGCCTGATGCGGAACAAGATATCTAATATCGTCAGATGTCAAGTTGTTACGTTCCATCAATTCAACCGATGTGTCAGCCATATGTGTAACAGCTGCTTTGAACACTGCTTGACCTTCTTGATAAACCTTATGCCATTTTTTGAGCACAGTCTCCACACTTGGAGGGCAAACAGAACCACCAGCTTTCATATGCAGATGAGCTACACCGCTACCATCAGAATGGAGTATTGCATTCTGAATACCCAATCCCTCGAAGTTTGGTTCAAGCATAACTGCTGCTGCACCATCACCGAAAATCGGACAAGTAGTTCTATCTGTATAGTCTATGATAGAAGACATTTTATCTGCACCAACAACTATGATTTTTTTATAACAACCAGATTCGATATATCTTGCACCTGTCTGCAGTGCGAACAAAAATCCGCTACAAGCAGCCTGCATATCGAATGCAAATGCGTTAACTGCACCAACCTTGTATGCGATGATGTTTGCAGTTGAGGGGAAAAGCATATCAGGTGTTACGGTTGCACAAATTACCAAATCAACATCTTTCGGATCAGTATTTGTTTTTTCGAGCAGTTCATTAACTGCCTTCACTCCCATAAACGAAGTTCCTAAACCTTCACCTTTCAAAATATGGCGAGTTTTAATACCGATTCGCGACATGATCCACTCGTCTGTGGTATCAACCATACGAGAAATTTCCTCATTATCCAGAATATAATCCGGAACATAAGCACCGACTCCCGTAATTGCCGCCGTAATTTTTTCCTTCATTAGCAAAAACTTTCCTTTATTTTCTCTACCATTGAAGCCTTGAGGCATCGTTCGGTTTGGAGAATCATATTTTTAATAGCCAGAGGTGATGAACAACCGTGGCCGATAACAACTGTTGAATTGATACCGAGCACCGGAGTTCCCCCG
>CAJGBR010000037.1 GCA_904501625.1 uncultured Rikenellaceae bacterium | reverse complement strand
GGCAAGGGGAATTGTGCCAAATTTGCACACATTCCGTATGAATCAAAACAACTCAAATCGTGTTGAGACCCTCCACCTCGTATCACCGCAATACAATCGAACTCATCAATCCGGTCGTTGATTCGATCAAGTGCATTAATGATAGAGTTCTCGGCTGCGTCACCTTGAACAACAGACTCAAACAACTCAACCTCAAATCTATAATTACATCTATTGAGCTCATTTATGAAATCTTGAAATCCTGCAGCCTGACCAGAGGAAACAATAGCAATTCGTTGCAACACTTCTGCTACAATCTTCTCTCGATTCATATCAAAAACTCCATCAGCTTTGAGTCTTTCGATTGTCTGATTTCTGAGTCTAAACGACTCACCTATTGTATAAATCGGATCAATATCGACAATATGCAAAGATAATCCATACATTTCGTGAAATGCCACTCGACACTTCACAAGTATTTTCATACCACGTTGCAGTAATTGCCCTGTCTCGGTTTGAAAATGAGATGCTATCAAATAGTAACGATTTGCCCAAATTACAGCACTAACTCTTGCTCGCGGTTGTTTTGAATCATCCTCTTTATCGATCAGTTCAAGATAGCAATGTCCTGATCCATTGACCTTAATTTCGCTAATCTCAGCCACGACCCAATAGGACGAAGACAGACTATTTTCAATCTCTCCCCGCACTATTGACATTAAATCGAATAACGAGATATAACTAATTTCTGCCACTATCAGTTGATATTTTTAGCTTGCTCCAATTCTTCAGTTAGTCGTTCCCACTCGACCATCAATCTGGTATTTTCACGTTTGGTGAGTTCATAGCTTTCATAGAACTTGCCGTCAGAGAGGTCTATTCCATATTTTTCAGGATCGGACAACTGTTCATTCATCTGTGCTAATTTTTCTTCCGATACTTCAATTTCATTTTCCACACGTTGGATTTCATTGGTCAGTTTGCGAATTTTTCTATCATAATCGCGTTTCTCCTGATATGACAATTTCGAATCCTGATTCTTAGTCTGTTGTGAAACTTTTTCCTCAACACGACGAATTTCGAGTTGTTGCATCGAAGCAAGTTTTTTGCGAGCCAAGAAATCATATATTCCACCGATATACTCTCTCACACGACCGTTGTGGAATTCATAAACTTTCGACACAAGACCGTCTAAAAATTCGCGGTCGTGAGATACGAGTACAACAGTTCCGTCATAGGCCTTCACTGCCTCTTTCAGAATATCCTTAGATCTCATATCCATATGGTTTGTCGGTTCGTCAAGCACCAGCAAATTACACGGTGAGAGCATCATTCGAGCCATTGCCAATCGTGAACGTTCGCCCCCTGACAACACCTTTACCTTCTTGTCAACATCTTCACCTCTGAATAGAAAAGCGCCAAGAATATCTCTCAATTTTGTGCGGATATCTCCAACGGCAACCCTATCCAACGTGTCGAATACCGTAAAATCACCATCCATCAAATCATCTTGATTCTGGGCATAATAACCAATGCTCACGTTGTGACCGAGTTTAAATTCACCCTCTGTCGGCATTAATTCACCCGTTATGATTCTCGAAAATGTAGTTTTTCCTTCACCATTTTTTCCGACTAACGCAATTTTTTCTCCCTTTGTCAGGACTATATCCGTATCCGAAAATACGTGCTTGTGACCAAAAGACATACCGACACCTTTCGATTCGAACACTATCTGACCCGATCTCGGAGCCGGTGGAAACTTTATATTTAAAGTTGATAAATCCTCTTCATCAATCTCAACCCGATCCAATTTTTCGAGTTGTTTGATT
Organism: uncultured Rikenellaceae bacterium; assembly: GCA_904501625.1. Taxonomy (GTDB): domain Bacteria; phylum Bacteroidota; class Bacteroidia; order Bacteroidales; family Rikenellaceae; genus CAJGBR01. Next base: position 13,777 of record CAJGBR010000037.1, on the reverse strand, counting down.
CGTGCTTGAACCTGATTTGATTTCGTTGGTTTGTATCTGAATTTTTCAATAAAATCTTCAGTCTTTTCAATCATTTTCTGTTGATTCTCGAAAGCTGCTCTCTGCTGATTGCGACGTTCAGCCCTTAATTCAACATACTTACTATAAGGCACCTTATAGTCGTAGGCTCGACCTAACAATAACTCAACTGTACGATTGGTGACATTATCCAAAAATGCACGGTCGTGTGAAATCAGCACCACAGCTCCGTAGTAGTCTTTCAGATACTCTTCAAGCCACTGGATACTCTCGATATCAAGATGGTTCGTCGGTTCGTCTAACAGCAACACTGAAGGACGTTGCAATAATATTTTTGACAATTCGATTCTCATTCTCCAGCCACCACTGAACTCGGAGGTTGCACGTGTAAAATCAGAACGTTCAAACCCCAATCCAAGCAATGTTTTTTCAATGTCGGCATTACGGGTATCCCCACCGAGAAAATGGTAACGATCTGTAGCAACGGTCAAGTCGTGAATCAGTTTCAAATAAGATTCACTCTCAAAATCGGTTCGATCGGCGAGTTGTGCACCATAGTCAGCCATTAATTTTTCGAGTTTAATGACCTCGGTGAAGGCCGTAGCTGCCTCATCAAACAGAGTAGTCGAATCTGTCACCTTCATTGTCTGCGGAAGATAACCGATTGTGCAGTCTGAACTCTTGGCAATACTGCCCGATGAGGGCTGTTGCAACCCACAAAGAATTTTCAACAGCGTCGATTTACCGGCACCATTCTTTCCGACTAAACCGATTCGATCCCGATCGTTTATCGGGAAACTGATATCCTTTAACAGATCGAATCCACCGAACGAAACAGTCAGATTATCAACTGAAATCATTCTACACTACTATGCTTTTAACAAAGTTTCTATCATTTTTTGAGGATCCTCAGCCGAGAAGACTGCATTTCCTGCCACCAGCACATCGGCCCCTGCTTCGAACAGAGCTGCTGCATTTCCGGCACCTACTCCGCCATCAACCTGAATCAGGGCATTTGATCCTTTTTCTGTCAACATCTGTTTAAGTCTGCGAATTTTATCGAGTGAATTCTCAATAAATTTCTGTCCTCCAAATCCCGGATTCACAGACATTATCAGAAACATATCAGCCAATGTTGCGACCTCTTCTACTGAAGAAATCGGTGTATGAGGATTCAGTGCAACTCCAGCCTTCATTCCCAAAGACTTTATATTTTGCAGAGTTCTATGCAAGTGGGTGCAAGCCTCGACGTGTACGGTCAAAACTTGAGCCCCTGCCTGACAAAATTTTTCAACATACAGATCAGGTTCCACAATCATCAGATGGACGTCCATTACCTTTTGTGTACGGGCCTTCACAGCCTTAATAACAGGAAATCCAAACGAGATATTAGGCACAAAACGACCGTCCATTATATCCAAATGCACCCACTCGGCTGCACTCAAATTCAACATATCAAGATCTGCATCAAGGTTGCCGAAATTTGCAGACAACAACGACGGAGAAATTATTCTACTCATCACAATCAATTATTAAATTGTTTCCAAAGTTCTAAGCAACCATTTCCAGAATCGGTCAACTGTTTCGATTTCGATACGTTCGTCTGGAGAGTGAACTCCTCTGAGAGTCGGACCGAATGAGACCATCTCAAGATTAGGATATTTTTCAAGGAACAATCCGCACTCAAGTCCTGCGTGAATCGATTTAACGGCCGCCTCACGTCCAAACAATTCAGAGTGAGCCTTGCGTGTAACATCTAAAAGATGAGAGGTCGGATTAGGATTCCAGCCAGGATAACCATCTGAATGTTTTACCTCTGCACCACCAGCAAGGAATGCAGACTCAACCATATGTGCAGCGTCCCATTTTGCACTCTCAACCGAACTGCGTTGACTTGTCACCACCTCGATTCGTCCATCTTTCATCTTTACCGACGCCAAATTTGTCGAGGTTTCAACCATTCCGGGCATAGCCTGACTCATTGCCAACACACCGCTTGCAACCGAATACAAAGCGTTAAGCAGTCTCATCGTAGATTCTGAATCTATAACCTCAGTCAATGGTTCTTCAGTTTCATTGATTGACAGATAAATATCTGGTTCGGTGTATTTAAATTCCTCCATTGCCTGCTGTCCGAACTCTTGGAAATAGGCAACCATTGGTTGGACATTCTCAGGTGAAACAGCCAAAAGTGCATATGCTTCACGAGGTATCGCATTACGCAAATTTCCGCCATCAAAAGCAGCCAATTTTATTCCAAACTTACGTACTGCATTCCATAAGAAACGTGTTGTCAGTTTATTTGAATTTGCGAGTCCTTTATTGATATCATCACCCGAGTGGCCACCTTTCAAACCTTTGATATCGATTCTGAAACTTTTCCAACCTGTGGGCATTGCCTCTTTCTTGTAGTCAAAATATGCAAGTGTATCTACACCTCCTGCACAACCAATAAAGATTTCACCATCATCTTCAGAATCGAGATTTATAAGATAACGACCTGTCAACATATCATCGGCCAAATTATTGGCACCAGTCAGTCCGGTTTCTTCATCTACGGTGAACAGAGCTTCGATTGCTCCGTGACGCAAATTCGGTTCTATAAGGACAGCCAATGCTGCAGCCATACCTATACCGCAATCTGCACCCAAAGTTGTTCCTAAGGCGCCCACCCAGCCATTCTTAACAACTGTCTGAATCGGATCTTTCGAGAAATCAAATTCAACATCAGAATTTTTTTCGCAGACCATATCCATATGACTCTGCAATACGATTGTAGGCAACGATTCCATTCCCTTAGTTGCAGGTTTGCGTATCACGACATTACCAATTGCATCTTCTTTATACTCAAGACAATGTTTTTTTGCAAAATTTACAAGCCAAACTCTGATTAACTCTTCGTGCTTTGACGGACGCGGCACTTTAGTTATTTCCTTAAAAATAGACCAAACCGCCTTAGGTTCAAGATTTTCTATCATAATTAAAAACTTTATTCATTAATGATCAAACATTTTTCAATGCGTAAAGTTAACTAATTATAGTTTGTTTCGCAAAATTTTTGTAACTTCGTAAGTTGAAAATATTCTCTAACAATGGTAAATTTCAGAATAGGAAACGGTTATGACGTTCACAAATTGGTTGAAGGTCGAGATTTAATTCTCGGAGGAGTTAAAATTCCTTCAGATTTGGGTTGCCTTGCCCACTCGGACGGAGACGTTCTAATTCACGCTGTGTGTGATGCTCTGCTCGGTGCATTGGCATTAGGCGATATCGGTTTACATTTCCCTGATAATGACAATACATACAAAAATATTGACAGTTGTATATTGCTGGAAAAGTGTGTACAACTCGTGCGACAGAAGGGCTATACCATCGGGAACATTGATACAATTATTGCTATGCAGAGTCCTAAACTCAGACCACACATTGATGATATGCGACAACGATTGGCACAAGTAATGAACATTACCATTGAACAGATTTCGATCAAAGCAACCACTACCGAACGTCTTGGCTTCGAAGGTCGACGCGAAGGAGTTTCGGTATATGCAACAGCACTGCTTGTGGCCGAACAATAAAATCAATATTTTTGAGTTTTTTTTTTAACGATACAGATATTCGGAGGAAATTAATATGTTAATAAATCCTTTGCTCAAAACACGCAAACCACGTCAATTTGAATATAAACCGAGATTTTTCGATCCGGAAAAGGAGGCTCGTGAAAATCGTAAACGTGAGATTTTAGGCCCAGACTACCAAAAGGCCTATGACAATTCCGAATCAAGTAGCGAAAGAATCCACTTTCGTCGTGGAATTATTGCCGAACGTCAAAGAAATGCAGAACAGAGAAGAAATCGATCAATCACCAGATTATTGATCGTTTTGGCATTGCTTATATTGTTTTCAGTGTGGTTGTTCAGTTAATGAGAAACAAAATTTTTCAATTACCGGAATCTATTGCCAACCAAATCAAGGCTGGTGAGGTTGTTCTACGTCCTGCCTCTGTGGTCAAAGAGTTGATGGAAAATGCCATAGATGCTGGAGCAAAACACATTACCGTCAATTTCAGAAACGGAGGTATAGATTTTATTCAGGTCATTGACGACGGTTGCGGAATGACCCCTCAAGATGCAGTCAAAGCTTTTGACAGACACGCAACTTCAAAAATAAGTTCTGTTGAAGATTTATACAGACTTCGTACCTTTGGATTCAGAGGAGAAGCCCTTGCATCTATTGCCGCTGTTGCAGAGGTCGAATTAAAGACAGCAACGACTGATTGTGAGTGTGCAACATCAGTGACCATACACGGCGGAGAGTTGATCTCTACCGAATCTACAGTTCACCCCATAGGCAGTCAATTCGTCGTAAAGAATCTGTTCTACAATACACCGGCTCGACGAAAATTCCTCAAATCAGACAAAAACGAAGGCGATCATATTATTCGTGAATTTCAGAAGGTGGCACTCTGTCACCCAGATGTCGAATTCACTTTATACCAAAATGACGTACTGAAATACAATCTTCTTCCGGGCAATCTGCGTCAGCGTATCGTGCAAACAATGGGCAACGCAATGCGACGAATTCTGATGGACCTGAATGTCGAAACTTCTATCATTAAAATCCACGGATTCGTATGCTCTCCAAAAAAGGCTAAAAAAGAGAATAGCGATCAATATATGTTCGTAAATGGTCGATATTTCCGTAGTCCGTATCTTCACAAAGCTATAACAAAAGCCTATGAGAATATCATAAATGCGATGCTCTCACCTGGATATTTTATCTACCTTGAGATTGATCCAGAACGGATTGACGTAAATGTACACCCCCAGAAAACTGAAGTTAAATTTGAAGATGAAAATGCTATTTGGCAGATTCTGAATGCTGCCGTAAGAGAGTCTTTGGCAAAGATGGGAGGTATCGGAATTATGGATCTCGACATTGAAGACCCCATTGATATTCCCGTATTTGATCCGAACAACAACTATGCAGAGCCACTCGATTTTCTGAATCCGAATTTCGACCCCTTTGCAGATGAAAACCATACGACAAATTCAAAAAACGAACCAAACAAAAGTTACTATAAAACACCATCAAAACAACGTATAGACAATTGGAATAAACTATATGAAAATTTCGAGTCGACCCCCAATGAACCTATATTCACTGATAATAATTCAGACAACAACCTCTGGTCTCAAATAAAATTTGAGGAACCGGAGATAGTTACACAACAAGAATTGTCATTGGAACAGACCACCGATGATATTCAGTTTTTGAATATCGGTAGTGGTAAATGTGTTGTAACACTTCCAGAGGGAATTGCAATTATTGATTTGCGTCGTGCCCATCAACATCTAATTTACAATCGTACGATAGACTCTATTTGTAGTAACAAGGCAACGATTCAGCGTCAGATTCTGACCGAACCGATACAGGTTACTCACAACCAATACGAAGCCCTTAAAGAGATTAATTCAGAATTGATTGATGCAGGATTTGACATTGAATTCGGAGATGACCACAACGTCAATGTACTTGGAGTCCCGGCTGAACTTGACCCAAATGATATATGCAATCTGCTCAATGATATGCTGGATAATGCCGAATTGCTGGACAAAATTCCCGTCTTAGCACGTCACGAACTGATTGCTCACACTATCAGCAAAAATGCCGTATCTCGAGATGCTGCATATACCAATGCCGAGTGTCGATTTATTATCTCTGAAATATTATCACTGAAAGAGAGATTCTATACAACTGACGGATTGCAAATAATGTGGATTATCAGCAATACAGAAATAAACAAACAATTCAAAAAACGATAATAAATTATGTCTCAAATACCGACACCACCTATTGTTAAGAACCTTATCATAATAAATGTGCTTGTATTCCTCGCACAAAAAATATTGCCAATCGGAGAGATACTGACTAATTATGGAGCTCTATACTTTTGGGATAATCCGAATTTCCATTTATACCAATATCTGACAAGTATGTTTCTGCACGACAGCATTGCACACTTATTCTTCAATATGTTTATGTTGTGGATGTTCGGCAAATTCTTCGAGTATGAAATAGGCAGTCGCAGATTCTTGATATACTATTTGATATGCGGCATCGGTGCATCAATATTTTTTATGGTTGCAAATTGGTTGGACTACAATCCTTTCGTAGCCGTAATCGGTGCCTCGGGTGCAATCTATGGCATACTTATGGCTTTTGCAGTTATGCACCCCAATGAACGAATCGCACTATTATTTTTCCCGGTTCCGATAAAGGCAAAATACTTTGTATTGGGAATGATAGCCATTGAATTCCTACTTGGAATGATGCAATCCGGCAGTCCGATTGCTCATCTCGCACACGTAGGAGGAATGTTGTTCGGATATCTATTGCTTAAGTATTGGAAGATTAGACACAAAATTTACTTCTAAATATGGGTTTGCAGGGCGGAATTATATCAATTATAGGAAAATTTTTTGCAATTGCGATTACCGTAATTGCCGCACTTGCTTTGGCTGCAACACTACTTGGAGCATCAGTTTCACCTGAAAGTATACCTCAATTATCACTCCTGACATTGTGTGCCCCAATAATCTATATTATCAATATAATTATAATGTTGCTATGGATTATTGCGTGGAAAAAATATGTTTTCATTCCGGCAGCGATACTGATTCTCGGAATGTCTCAAGGCGGACTACTATTACAACCAGATTTCAAAAAAGAGTATAATAACAATCTTCCGGCACAAACTCTGAATATAATAAGTTACAATATCGGCGGATTCACGCATAAATGCCGAGGCTTAAAGAGTAATTTGGATTCGATCGTATCACTCTTTAATCGCGAGAATCCCGATATCATCTGTATTCAAGAGTTTCGCACGCTGCCCAATGCCACACAAGAAAATATTGATTCGATGATGGGAATGTGGCCATACAAGCGAGTGTTCAGTTTTGCACAGCGGATATATGCTCCATCAATCGCAGTATACAGCAAAAAGAAAATTCTCAATGCCGAATATATCCAACTGAACCATAAGAGAGGATACGGAGCCGTTATGTGTGACATACTGATTGAAAAAGGGGATACTATCCGATTGTTTACGACCCATCTCCAGAGTACACAAATCTCGAATAACGATATAACATACCTGACAGAGGAACAATTTTCAGATAGTACGAATCGCGAGGACCGTCTTTGGTCGATATTCAACAAACTGAGCCAAAACTCAAAAATCAGAGCATCTCACGCTGACTCACTTCGCACGATCATTGATAAACGACAATATCGCACAATCATCTGTGGTGATTTCAATGACACACCTCTATCATATACATATAACAAAATACGTGGTGACTTCGATGATTCATTTATACAATCAGGAAAGGGATTCAGAAGCACATTCAATCAATTGTTCGGAATGATGTGCATCGACTACATATTGCACTCTAATGATATGATTTCAAGAAAATTCAATATCCTTGATGTAGAATTTTCAGATCACTACCCTATTACTGCACAAATAGAACTAATGAAAACTAATTGACATACATTCACTTAAAAAATTTCTTTTATGAAAAAACTGATTTTGATGCTTGCAGCCATATTGGCATTCGCAACAACTACTGCTCAAGAAAAGAGCAACTATGATGAAACATACTTGGCTGCAAAACACGTAGTCGAAAAAGAAAAACCGACACTTGTTATGATTACTGCAACCTGGTGCGGCCCCTGCAAAATGATGAAAAATCAAATTATGAAAGATGCGGAAGTTGCTACGATTCTAAAAAAGATGAATGTCATCTATTTTGATGTTGACCAAAAAGATATTCAAGAAGACATCAAGAAATTCAAAGCAACAGGTTTCAAAGGCAGCATTCCATTCTTTGCAATCTTGGACAAAAATGGCAAAGTTGTCACCACACAACTTGGTTCTTCAGAAAAGTCAAAGTTCGTCACTTTTCTGAATAAAGCTTTCGATTCTAAAAAATAATGAATCTTTTGACTGCTCTTCTCTAATAAAACAACTGGAGTATTGAGTGAGCAAACTACCACAAAATGAGCAGTCTAATTTATTTTAAACTAATAAAAAGATAAGGGTGTCCGAAAAGACACCCTTATCTTTTTATCAAATTCAGAAGGTTTATTTTCCAAAATAACGTTTGTACAAACCTTCGAAACCTTTACCGTGACGAGCTTCGTCTTTGCACATTTCGTGAACGGTATCGTGAATTGCATCGAGATTTTGTTGTTTTGCCAAAGTCGCAATTCGTTTCTTATCTTCGCAAGCACCAGCTTCTGCTTCCATTCGTTTACGAAGATTGGTTTCTGTATCCCAAACAACTTCTCCCAACAACTCAGCAAAGCGTGCAGCGTGATCTGCTTCTTCAAATGCATAACGTCTGAATGCTTCTGCAATTTCAGGATAACCTTCACGATCTGCCTGACGACTCATTGCCAGATACATTCCCACTTCGGTACTTTCGCCATTAAAGTGAGCTCTCAAACCTTCAAGAATTACCGGATCTACACCTTGAGCCACACCGATTACGTGTTCATCTGCGAATACCAAATCACCTTCACGTTCTTGCATTTCTTCGAATTGTTCTGCCGGAACACCACACAATGGACATTCTTCCGGAGCTACTTCACCTTCGTGGATATAACCACACACTTTACATCTAAACTTTTTCATAACTAAATAAATTAAATTTCAACATTACTTACAATTCTTGCAAACTCCTTTGTAAAGCAACTGAACATCGCGAATTTCTGCCCCATCTGGATGGAATTGTTTCAGAAAGTCCAACTGCTCGATGAAAAGATCCTCAATATGGCCACACTTCGTACACAGGAAATGACCGTGCAATGAGATGTTGCCATCATATCGACTCTGATTTTTATCTATATCGAGAGTCAGCACTGCCCCCTTTTCACTCAGCAGTTTCAACGTATTATAAACAGTTGTTCGTGACAGAGTCGGCATATTAGGTTGTAGTCCTGAATAAATCTCATCAACAGTCGGGTGTGTTCTGTTATCCAACAGATACTGCATTATTGCCACCCGTTGTAGCGAGGGTTTTATTCCTATGGTCATCAACCTATCTATAGCACTTTCTGTAATCATTACAAATTTGTTTTCATTGCAAAGTTACAAATTATTTTAATATCTGCAATTTTTTTTGACACTTTTTTTTCAAAAAAAAAACACAAAAAAAGGAGCCATTTAAAAAAATGGCTCCCAATTATCTAAAATATAAGGGTTTAGTCTTGGAACTTAGCACTCAAGAACTCACGATTCAAGCGAGCAATATGAGCGATTGAGATTCCTTTCGGACACTCTGCTTCACAAGCACCTGTGTTAGTACAAGCACCAAAGCCAAGTTCGTCCATCTTAGCCACCATTGCCTTAGCACGGCGAGCAGCTTCGATACGACCTTGTGGCAATTTAGCCAAAGAAGATACACGTGCAGCAACGAACAACATTGCTGAACCATTCTTACAAGTTGCAACGCAAGCACCACAACCGATACAAGCTGCAGCATCCATTGATTCGTCTGCATCTTTCTTCGAGATTGGAATTGCATTTGCATCCGGCACACCACCTGTATTAACAGAGATAAAGCCACCTGATTGAAGAATTTGGTCGAAAGCCTGACGATTAACAACCAAGTCTTTAATTACAGGGAAAGCAGCTGAACGCCACGGTTCGATAGTGATAGTTTCACCATCTTTGAACTTACGCATATGCAATTGGCAAGTCGTAATCAAAGTGTCCGGACCGTGTGCGTGACCATTGATAAACAGTGAGCACGCACCACAAATACCTTCACGGCAATCGTGGTCAAATGCGACAGGATCCTGACCTTCGTGAATCAGGTTATTATTCAAGATGTCCAACATTTCGAGGAACGAAGTGTCTGGAGATATATTTGATACTTGATAAGTTTTAAACTCACCTTTGGCTTTAGGACTAGCCTGACGCCATACTTTTAATGTAAAATTCATTATCTTAATCTTTTTACAGTAACGATTTACGCTTAGTCTTTGTAGTTACGTTGAGCAAGTTTCACTGCTTCGAACTTCAATTCTTCCTTATACATAACAGGTTCTGCATCGCCTTTGTATTCCCAAATTGCCACATATGCATAATTTTGGTCATCACGCAATGTTTCGCCTTCTGAAGTTTGGTATTCAACGCGGAAGTGACCTCCACAAGATTCATTTCTGTTCAAAGCATCGCGAGCCATCAATTCGCCCATTTCGAGGAAATCCGCCAAGCGAAGTGCTTTTTCAAGTTCTTGGTTAAATTCTTCTCCTTTACCTGCAACACGCACGTTTTTCCAGAATTTTTCTCTAAGCTTCGGTATTTCAACCAACGCTTTCTTCAGACTCTCTTCTGAACGAGCCATACCTACGTTATCCCACATAATGTGACCGAGTTCTTTATGAATATCGTCTGGTGAGAGTGTTCCGTTAACTGAGAACAATTTTGCGATCTTTTCACGGATAGCTTTTTCTGCTGCAACGAATTCAGGTGCATTTGTATCAACCTTTGGTGATTGGATTTCGTGTGACAGATAATCACCGATTGTGTATGGCAATACAAAGTATCCATCTGCAAGACCTTGCATCAATGCTGATGCTCCAAGACGGTTTGCACCGTGGTCTGAGAAGTTTGCTTCACCGATTGCATACAGACCTGGTATAGTTGTCATCAAGTTGTAGTCAACCCAGATACCACCCATTGTATAGTGAACTGCAGGATAAATCATCATTGGTTCGTCATACGGATTGACGTCTGTAATCTTTTCGTACATTTGGAAAAGGTTACCATAACGTTGTTCGATAACGTTTCGACCGAGACGTTTGATTGCAGTAGAGAAATCGAGATATACAGCCAAACCTGTTGAGTTTACACCGAAACCTGCGTCACAACGTTCCTTAGCAGCTCGAGAAGCTACGTCACGCGGAACAAGGTTACCGAATGCTGGATAGCGGCGTTCCAAGTAGTAGTCACGATCTTCTTCAGGAATTTGAGATGCTTTGATTGCACCTGAACGCAATTTTGCCACATCAGATTCTTTCTTTGGAACCCAGATACGACCATCGTTACGCAATGATTCACTCATCAAAGTCAGTTTAGACTGTTGGTCACCGTGAACAGGAATACAAGTCGGGTGAATTTGAGTGAAACACGGGTTAGCAAACATTGCTCCCTTCTTGTAGCATTGCCAAGCTGCAGAACCATTTGAGTTCATCGCGTTTGTTGACAAGAAGAATACGTTACCATAACCACCACTTGCAATAACTACTGCGTGAGCACCGAAACGTTCGATTGCACCTGTAACGAGGTTACGTGCAATAATACCGCGAGCTTTTCCGTCAACAACTACAAGGTCGAGCATTTCATATCGTGGGTAGCTCTTCACAGAACCTTTATTCACCTGACGGTTCAATGCAGCATATGCACCCAGCAACAATTGTTGTCCGGTTTGACCACGAGCATAGAATGTACGAGATACTTGTGCTCCACCGAATGAACGGTTATCCAACAAACCACCGTAATCGCGTGCAAAAGGAACACCTTGAGCTACACATTGGTCGATAATTGAGTTTGCGACCTCTGCCAAACGATAAACGTTAGCTTCGCGAGCACGGTAGTCACCACCTTTGATTGTGTCATAGAACAGACGGAAAACCGAGTCGTTATCATTTTGATAGTTCTTTGCAGCATTGATACCACCTTGTGCTGCGATAGAGTGAGCACGACGTGGTGAGTCGCTGATGCAGAATACCTTTACATTATAACCGAGTTCACCAAGAGAGGCTGCTGCACTTGCACCACCCAAACCTGTACCGATTACGATTACGTCCAATTTACGTTTGTTGGCAGGACTTACCACTTTGATTTCGGCTTTATGTTTGCTCCACTTTTGAGCCAACGGGCCTTCGGGTATTTTTGAATCCAATATACTCATTATTCCAAACTTTTAATCGTTAAATGCAAGCTGCACAGTTTGCTTTAAAATACATAGCGATCACTACTGCAGCAAATCCTAAGAAGATAATTGTTGCAAAGATGTTTGCAATACATTTCCAACGGTTCAACCATACTTGGTTATTCCAACCGATTGTGTGGAATGCACTCCAAAAACCGTGTGTCAGGTGGAACCAGAATGCCGCGAACCATACGATGTAGAGTATTACTACAACAGGATTAGCAAACACCGATGTCAAATAACCTGCACCATCAGCCCACGCAAATCCACCGATTTCCTTACCGACAAGTTCCGCGAACTGCATTTTGTACCAGAAATGATAAAGGTGCATAACCAGACCCAATACGATGATTACGCCGATAACGAACATATTGCGAGATGCCCAAGAGACATTACCCGAACGTTTTTGTTCTGAATATCGTTCTTTACCTCTGGCTGCCAGGTTATGTCTGGTGAGAATAAAGGCATAAATGATGTGGAACAAAAAACCTGCTGCCAACACCATTGTTCCGGCCAATGCATACCAGTTAGTTCCGAGGAAGTGGCAGACTGCATTGTAGGCCTCCAGAGAGAAGATCGCCACCATATTCATTGCCATATGAAACAGCAAAAAAAGCACCAGGAACAAACCTGAAATGCTCATGATCAGTTTTCTTCCGATCGTTGAAGAGAAAAGGTTGTTACTCATGTAAATTAATTTTAATTATGTTTTTAAGGTTATTTAATTTTTCCATCAATTCGACAAAAATACTTCTAACTTTTGGTTTAAACAACTTTTTAAGCAAAAACTTTTCAACAACGCACCTAATTGTTGATTTTCACCTTAAACTAAATTTCGATTATTGTACACGATTACAAGATTATTATTAATTTTGCACCTGTACAAATATTAATACTATGATGTTGGAAATCAAAATAAACGATGCCATTAAGGCATCAATGCTGGCTAAAGACAAGGTTCGACTTGAATCTCTGCGTGCAATCAAGGCTGCAATTCTGCTGGCAAAAACTGCTGATGGTGCTCAAGAAATCAGCGATGCAGATGTACTGAAAATTATGCAAAAACTTGTAAAACAACGTCGTGAGTCGGCCGAAACATATCGCACGGCAGGACGTGAAGAGTTGGCTGCTGCCGAGACTGCCGAAGCTGCTGTAATCGAAGAGTTTCTTCCGAAATCTCTCTCTGCTGAAGAACTCGAAGCTGAATTGACAAGAATCATCTCAGAGGTCGGTGCTCAATCTCCGGCAGATATGGGTAAAGTTATGAAAGCCGCTCAGGCTGCACTTGCAGGACGTGCCGACGGACGTGCAATATCAGAATGTGTAAAAAGATTGCTGGCTAAATAACCTCTATCTGTCAGATATTAGACACGAGAGTTTCCTTATGTATTATGGGAAACTCTCGTTATTTTTTATGACTTATTTACAAAAATTTAATTTTAGGATTTGGCAACGAATCATCGTGGGTAACAAATCGGGCTTGAGAGTCGGCATAGCCCAGGGCTAAAATACACAAGACTCGACTACCAGGGTCAGCGCCAATTACATCACACACAAACTTTTCACTCTCTAAACCATCTTCACGTTTTCGACCTCGGATTTGTACCCAGCAAGATGACACACCGAGTTCTTGTGCTGCCAGCTGAAGCATCGTAGCTGCTATAGAACAATCTTCAACCCAACAATCTGATTTCTGTTCATCACCCATTACAACAATTGCTGCCGGAGCATATTTTATGAATGTTCCG
>CAJGBR010000036.1 GCA_904501625.1 uncultured Rikenellaceae bacterium | reverse complement strand
CTGGTTGAGAGAATCTTATACCACGAGATTCGTTCATTGTAAGTTCATATCCGCCATACTCTTTCAACAGAGCATTCATTTTAGACAAAGACTCTTCAGAATTAATTGTGAACGAGTTGGTTGCCACTGAATTACTTGTACTTGATGCATTCAACGAGAAGTATGTGTAACTTGTCTTATCGTTTTCGAATTTAGACGAGTTGTAATAAACTCTCAAAGAGTGAGAATAACCTTGCTTCAAGTTCGGGTTACCAACAGAGATTGACAATGGATTTGTATTGTCAACAACAGCCTGCATTCTTTCGATTGACGGAACCTCTGTTGAACCTTGATAACGGACGTTCAAATAACGTTTACGAGTCAAGAAGTAGCGATAATCTATATTCGGACGCCAGCTGTAATATGTACGTTCCAGGTGACGCAAATCAGGATGTGTTGATGATGGATACAATTGATCTTTCACCTGTTTGTTATGTTCGATATTAAGACCAACATTGAGTGAGTTTGTACCATTATTGAACGAGTATCCAAGACCAAGTTGATGGTTTGTCACATCACTTGAAGATGCGTTTGACAATGAATCATACAATTCTACCATCGATCCGTCGGCATAAACCATACGATTATTTTCGCTATTGTTCATATTGAATGTATAATTCAACGACAGACGAGAATATCGACCTGTTTGCTCACTTAAAGCTGCTCTGACACGATAAGTATTATTCTTAGTTTCACTATCTGTATATTGGTCATTGCTAACAACGTTCCAATTGATTGAACCATCTTCGAGGTTTCCACCCATTGATCTGTTGATCAAAGTTTTACCTAGACGTTCTGTACCGCTTGTATTTTGATTAATATTTGCATTGAATCCCAATGAGAATGTACGACCTTCTTTTGCGAATCGGTGCATCCAGTTACTTTCGATAGTGATTCTGTGACCTGTTCTTGAAGTCAGGTTCTTAGATGTACTACGGTTAAGAGTATCTCCTGACATTCCGTTAAATGCACGTTGGTAGTTATATGAATCACTCTGTGAGAATTGATCGTTATCTTGGAAGTTGAAACTTGTTCTGATAGTGATTCTGTTACGACGATTGAGATTACCTTCGAGGTTCAGATTTGCACGATGGTTACGATTTTCGTTTCTGCTGATGGTTGTATTAGAAGTCTCTTTAGCAGGATTTCTATCCGTTTGGAAATAGTTGTTCAACGATTCAGATTCGCTTGTTCTGTCAGTATCGTCCAACATATAGGTTGATTCAAAACGGAGTTTATTTCTATTTTCGGTATTGAATGATACACCAGCAGATGTAAGTTTTTGTTTTCCACCGGCATTACCCCAGCCACCGTATCCACCAGGCCCCATCATTCCACGGCCGAACGAGTATGAACCTGATGAAGATGATTCGAACAATTCGCCTGTACTGAATACTGATTTATTAATATTGTTCACATTGGCGTTGAACATTGCATTACCCCATTCTTTGAACATACCACCAGAACCTGATAATCCATAGCGAACTTTTTCATCTTCATCGACACCGGCACCTGCTTGAGCAGTCAAGAATTGAGCTCCTTTACCACCGACACCACCGTGTGTTACAAAATTGAATGCCTTTTCGGTTTGACCATCATTATAACCTGCGAATTTCGATTGTTCGTCTTGTTCATCATACATATCAATACGTTTCACAACACTTGCAGGCAGAGTCTGCATAATTGCCTGTGAGTTATTTCCGAATGTACGTTTACCATCAACATAGAATTTTGTCACCTGTTCACCGGCAACCTTGATGCTTCCATTTTCCACTTCTACACCCGGAATCTTTTTAACCAGATCTTCTGCATAAGAGTCTGGATTAACCTTGATTGCTGAAACATTAAATCGAGTTGTATCACCATCTTGTGTAGCGATAGGTGTGGTACCTTGAACAACTGCTTCTTCTGCTTCAACCTTCTTTTGTGTCATTTTCACAACACCAAGGTTAATGGAACTAACCCTAATTGAACAGTCTAAAGTACGTTTATATTCCTTATAACCAACAAATTGAATTAACAATTCTATATTTGCCTCCTTTGGAACTTTGTTTAATACAAACTCACCCTTTGCATCAACGGTTGTATATACATTATACTTAGGGATAACTACTGCGGCCCCCATCATAGGTTCCATAGTTTCATTATCAAGAACACGACCTCTAATCGAAGTAGTCTCCGTTGTTTTAGGTTTTTCAGTCAAGGGGGGTTGCTGAACATTCTGAGCATAACCCGAAACGACAGTTGCCAATATTGCAACCAAACAAAGTAATAATTTTCTGGTCATTGTGATGTATTTTTTATTTAAATCATTTCACACTATTTTTCAAGCACAAATATATATTTAAATAATACTAATTGAAGAATATTTTAGACAAACTCTCAATTTTAGTAGATAAACTCGTATTCATATCATTTAAATCACAACTTGCACCCTTGCCACAGATCATCACGTTCCAATCTCTGCTCGAGGTATTGCCAAAGACGTTCATTACGCACGAGACCCCATTGACAGCCAGCTCGATGGTAACGAGGAGGTGCTTCACCTGCAAATCGTTCCACTACGATATCGGGTCTGAGACGAACTAATATTTTCGAGAACAATTCGATGTATTCCTCCATTGACGGGAAATGAAATCGTTCGGGATTTGTCTCAAATTCTTTCTCCATAATGGTACCCGAAAATATTTGTAACTGATGGAATTTTATACTATCAAGTGACAGCGAATTTATCACCTCGACTTGATCAACCAACATCTGTTCTGTTTCACCAGGCAGTCCGATTATAAAATGGGCACCTGTGTGTATCCCGCGACTATGAGTCATTTCGACTGCACGTCTGGCACACTCGAAATCGTGTCCGCGATTTATTTTCGACAAGGTTTGGTTATAACACGACTCGATGCCATATTCCACTGAGACGTAACATTTGCGAGCAAGAGTTGAAATGTAATCGAGTTTTTCTTCATCTACACAATCAGGACGTGTTCCGATAACAAGACCAACGATTCCCTCACAACTCAGAGCCTCCTCATACAACTGCCGTAAGCGTTCAAGAGGAGCATACGTATTTGAATGAGTCTGAAAATATGCCAGATATTTATTGGCTTTCGAGTAACGCCTGCGATGAAACTCAACTCCTTCGGCGATCTGCTGTGCTATTGATTTTTCGACTGTACAATATGAGGGAGAAAATGCCGCACTATTGCAAAACGAACAGCCTCCCCTCGATATCGAACCATCTCGATTCGGACAGGTAAAGCCTCCGTTTACTGCGACTTTTTGAATTCGTTCGCCAAAGATTTCTCTAAAATAACGCGAATAGCTATTATATCGGCGAGTATCTCCCCAAGGATAAATTTTTGTCATTATTATTTTACTTGCAAAAGATTGCTCCACTCAGGAATTTGTTGACACACAGGCTCGATAAATTGTCTTGTTGCCGCATCAATTCTGACCTCAGTTTTAACTCCATTGTCAAAATCGCGAATTGACTCAAGCAACTCATAGTGTATCGATCTCGGATCAAGATCCATCAAACGTTCATCAAACGATTCCCAATCTTCGATCAGCACATACGAATACAACATATATGGTACAAGTCCTGTATGGTCTTCGGGATCGGCTTCAAGTGTAGTCTCACAAATAGCAGCACACATCTCAAAATCCTGAATCCAAAAATGATCAACTGCAGATTGGCCCATCAGTTCTATCATATTTCGGCATTGTCTATCATTCCAATCTACCACAATATCTTCGTCATTAATCAACTCTAAAGCTCGCTGCAGAGCATCAAATCTGACTTGGCAAGCCTCTTCCACCTCTTCTCTCTCTGCTAGCAGATCAGACAACATTGACGAGGCTCCGAAATCCCAGGGACAACGTTTCAGAGCACTTCGAGCCAAAGATTCTACACGTTCAGTCTCAGCTACAGCCGAAGGTCTCAATGGTCGTATCGGATAATCCAGAGTCCAGGTTCCATCAGGATTTGGTATTAATTCAGGTTTATTCATAGAAATAATTTTCGCCAAAGTTACAAAAAACAGACTAAATAAAAGAAGCATTTTCAGACAATATTATATGATACACTAAGAACTAAATGTGTAAAAGTTTATAAAATTTAAATAAAAATTCACTTAAAATTTGAAAAGATGAAATTAAGTACTATCTTTGCACTGCGTTTTCATAGCGAAAAATTTTAAAAGGGGTTGGTCCGGTAGCTCAGCTGGATAGAGCATCAGATTTCTAATCTGACGGCCAGGGGTTCGAATCCCTTCCGGATCACAGCAAGCAAGGAGTTCTTTCGAACTCCTTGCTTTTTTATATTTTTCCGGTCAACCACACTTCAATTTTCATTCCGACAAACAACCCATAAACCAAAATAAATCAGGGTGTCAATGACTTAACTGACACCCTGATTTGTATTTGATTAATTCAAATCAACTATTTGTTTTTTGAATGATCAAGCGAGTTGAATTTGTATTGAAACGATATCGAATAGAAGCGTGCAAACTTTTGACTCCAAGATTCTGACACTAACTGATCGGTAGTAGTGAGATAATAACCTGAAGTATCATTGAAAATATTATACGCATTAATTGACAACAGACCATTACGTTTTCTAAAAATTCTTGTACCCAACGAAAGATTCAGAGCATTTCGTTCGATTGTCTGTCCCGTCGTATAGGCCTTCTGGAAACTATTTGTGTACGATGGTGTAAAGGTCAATCGAGTCAAGAAATCTAATCTCAAACCTACAGTCATATCGTTCGTACGCGAACGGTCTTGATACTTATCATTTTTCTGCCACGAGAATGTTGTAGAATTTTTGACATTTATGCGAATTTTACGAGTCGGCGTACTGAGAATCTCAAATGTCATACGTGCACTCATATTTTTATTGCGGAGCAACTCATTATCAATACTTGAGAATGGATTGCTATAACTACCGTAGGCATTAAATTTTAACGAAGTGTTGATGTTCTGTAACAGATAATCAGCCGTCACCGAACCTGATGCCGAGATATGACTTCCGACATTCATCGGCGTACTGAGTGTTGCACCTGCGACAACTTCATAATTGCCATACTCAGGCAGAATTGAACTCTCTTTAAAGTAGCGACGAATCATTGTAATAGGATCTGTAACTATTGAAAAGCTCATATCTGACGAAAGCGTAACTTTACGACGTTTGACAAACGAACGATTAGAGAATCTCAAGCTAAAATCATATACTTTCCCACTCTCAAGATTTGGATTTCCTGCCGAGAGTGACATCGGATTGTCATAATCCAATATATTCGACAATTGGCCAACATAAGGGATATTATCTCTTGTCGAGAATGAGAGACCGAACGAATTATACTTCAATGAAAATCTTGTGACCAACTTATTGAAGTTCTTATTGACATACGATTTATCAGGCAATGTTTCATCACTTTTAACGTTTGTTCGTTCTAAATCTGTTGACATCTGAAACGAGACACCAGATTTCCATTCTTTTGTCATATTCAAGCCGATTTTTGCAGTTTTGTTATTGCGGACATAATCGCCTGAATAGGCATTATCGACTTCACCTGTTGCTTGATTGAATGCAATTGAATACTCTTTATCCTTAACATAACCTCCTTCGACACCAAGTCCAATCGAAAATCTTGATGTCTTATTATAACCACTTTTATTTTTTTCTTGAAACATTCTAGAACGTGTATATGTCAACGTTCCAGACAAAGAGACATTCGTTGATGGCGAATCTGACTCAATATTCAGAACAGTCAGATTTGTTCCTTTGACATCAGTCAGTTCATAATTTTTAAGTCCATCTCCTTCATTTTTATTGTACATCACACGTCCATTAACACTCATACTAAGTGATGTAGTCGGGGCATCAAACTCAATTTTTGATTTTTTATAGATATCTCTATGAAATCTCAAATCACCCGATAATCCATATCGTTTCGATTCATTTTGATTTTTATTGTTGGTTTTCGACAATAGCACCCCATCGGTTGTTGTAGCATTCTGAGAACTCGACAAACTGATACTTTTTGAGTAGTTTGGAGTAATGCTGATTGTCATAGGAAACGTTTTATAATTCGAGTAACTGAAATATCCGCTATGTCTTTGATTCTTTGATTTAGACTCATTTATATTTTCAACAATCTGAGAATCAAAGTTTATCGATGGGAAATATACTGATGTAGAACGCGATTTGTTTAAATTACGTGTATTATCATAAGTATAAGATGAATTGATCAGACCTTTTATATTAACTATTTTTCTCTTCAATTTCTCATTATACACCGAGTCTTGTAAATTTAAAAAGCCCTTAACATCAAACTTTGTATATTTAGGATTTCCACTCATAGTGAATATTTCATTCTCATTCCAACTCATCGGACGTGCAACTAGATTATTGTGTCCTCCTTTTATCGTTAATTGTTTTCCGACCTTATAAATTCCGACCTCACCGTCCAGACCATATCTCTTGTTACGCGAGCCATCAATATCTCGATCCTTATCAAAACCGCCATTGGCAGTCATCTCCATAGTTACGTAACTGTCGATTTTGCGTGTCGTTGTGACGTTTGCCACACGACGAGTTCTATCCTCTTTCGGGCGGTTTTCAAGTGCAGCCTCAGTCTCTTCGACCTCTTCTTCATACGTATCGATTGCGAGTGCACTTTGAGCTGTAAGTTTCATAAATGCAGTCTTTGGATCTTGACCAAAGAGCAATGTGTTATTTACATAGGTGCGTTCAATTCTGCGACCATTCTCGTAGATTGATCCATCATCTTCAACCCTGAATCCAGGAATCTGTCTCAAGACTTCAATCAAGGCATCACCTTCCATTGTTTTGGCCAATTTCGGGAATACCCTAGTCGTATCACCATTTTGTTTATACATATTGATACGAGCCCTAACCACAACCTCATCGGCATTATATAAGTCCGGAGCCAAAAAGATTCTACCTAAAGCAACCTCCGATTTAACTTTCTCTCCTGCAGCGTCATACTTGGAAGAGTATATATTTTTGGATGGTGGCAACAATCTTCTCGAATATAATTTATATCCTAAGCAGGAGATCTCCAATTTTGAATCCCCTGGCACTAAAATTTCGAATTGCCCCTTGGCATTTGTAACGGTAGATTTTGTAATGAGATCTTTCGTTCGATTTGACACACCCATCAAATAAACCACTGCACGTTCAATAGGTTCTCTTGTTGCAGAATCAAGCACAACTCCAGTATATATAACAGAGTGTCTATCAATATTTTTTGTTTTTAATGAATCATTATTTATCCGATGTTCTTGCGATTTGTTTGCTTCCTGCGTCACGTTTTGAGCAAAACCTATTTGCAATGACAACGACGTTATTGCAACACAAATAGCAATTAATAGTAAATTTTTTCTCATTTTTAATAATTTTTAGGTTTTTAGATTTACATAATGGCATTGGAGTGCCTTAAACGCCACAAAATCTTCTCTATTTACTATATGCTATAAACAAAGAAAATACACATCAACACAGTAATATTCACGATATCCAGAAGTTACTCACAACTTGTAATCGACTGACAATCACACAACTTACAACAATTATTCAAAAACAATCTTGATTTAATGATTTGTAAATAACCTCCAATACACCTGAAATTACAATACAAAGGTAATATATTTTTTTAAAAAAACTCATCAAAATACAACCCAGAAGCATTGTACACACATTATTTCCACCATTAATGTCCCGAAAAACACATCAATTATTTTGAATAAAAAAAGAGTTGCGATGGCACTTTCGTACTCATCGCAGATGAACATCTTTTTACCATTACCCCTATGCGGAGACGTGAACTCTTGGGCTGACGAAGGTTGGCAAATGATGTCAAGCAGGTTCTTGCTGATTACTTTTGCCAGTGTTACCATATATATATGGAGGGATTGTTTCGGTTTTGTTATCTATTTGCATAGCAGCAGCTACGTCAGCAAATTCGCCCTCAACTCCATTTATTATTTACACGCTCTAACAATTAACTCTTTTATATCAACCTCAAGCAAATTGTTAAAATCTGGTTGAGAAGAGTTGGTACACCATTTTGAAGCAGTTGATAGGTTTACACCCAACTCTCTGCCAACCATTTATTGGCACGTTTTTTCTCTACTCAAAGTACATTTATGCGATTTACATCTTCCATAATTGCATCTATTCGTAACAAAAGCAGTAAATTTATTCCACTTTAAACGTCATTTAGTGATAATTTTTCGATTATACACTATTTTTAGAATAATCCCACGTTTCCGTCATCCTCACTCTGGCAAAGTTTCTCCATAACCTTGTCGGCGATCTCAACAGATGACAACTTGATATAGTCGAAGAATGTTCGTTGGTCTTTGTATCTAGCGATTATCATCATAT
Organism: uncultured Rikenellaceae bacterium; assembly: GCA_904501625.1. Lineage (GTDB taxonomy): Bacteria > Bacteroidota > Bacteroidia > Bacteroidales > Rikenellaceae > CAJGBR01. Next base: position 7,563 of record CAJGBR010000036.1, on the reverse strand, counting down.
CTTTCGCCTAAAATCTCCATTAAAAAAGGCAATATAAATCACAATGGATAACAAATGTGCAGTTGCAATCAATCAGAATCCTACCCGACGACTCACCGAGGTATGTGAGGTCAATATTTCTGTCCGACAATAATCCGCAAGTTGCTCAACAGTCGGTTCTGTTCCTCTTAAAATCAGATCTACCGTACGCTTGCGGGCAATGTTCTCAATCTGTCCACCACTAAAATCAAATTGTTGAGCAAGTTCTGTTGCCGTCGCACTGTCCAGCTCCGGAATCATCGATTGCCAAATCAGAGTTCTGGCATCTACCGATGGACGTTCAAACTCAATCTTATATATAAAACGACGTTCAAAAGCCTTATCCAGATTCTGAGTGAGATTGGTCGTAGCAATCATAATTCCATCAAGTTGTTCCATTTCTTGCAGTATGATATTCTGGATTGAGTTTTCCATCTTATCAACCGAACGCGTAGCTTCCTCTCGTCTAATGCCCAATACGGCATCTGCCTCATTAAAAAGCAATATCGGTGTTACCTTAGCATTTTCTGCACAACGCCTGTATCTGTCAAACACGGCTTTGATATTCTTTTCGCTCTCGCCAACCCAGCAACTCTTAATTTCAGAAACATCGATAATCATCACATCACGTCCTGTCATTCGTGCCAATTGGTTGACAGTTTCGGTTTTTCCCGTACCTGGAGCTCCGTAAAACAGACAAGCAAACCCTTTTCTCATACCATTCTCAACCAGACGTGTCTGCACCTGTTTAAAATATTCAGGCTGCAATAACATTGCAAGTTGATTAATCTGACTCTGCACATTTGAATTATAATACAAGTGTTTCTCGGCAAACGAGCTATAAGGTATCAGACGCGATTTGAACATATCCTTACGTACAATTTTCAAATCAGGAAAGAGTTGTTCCTTAATTGAATCAGTCAGATGATAGTACCCATTATCACTCACTCCGTCATCATTGCAAAGCTCAATTATTTTTTTCTCAACCAAGATATGACTTTTATCTCTGATTTCAGAGATTATCGAACGAACGTAATATTTTTTTTCGAAATAGTCTTCCCAATCATAGACTCCGATATTGTCATCATTCTTATTAATAAAGTAGTGTATAAATACACACACCAAAAACAAAGCATAGGACTTATCTCGTGGCAGACTTAATTGTTTAATCGTGCTACAAATATGCAACTGCTGATTATTGCCAATTATGTTATCCAACGTGTTTTCTATATCAATCACTGTTTCAAAACTTTCATTCTCGAATATTTTATACAAATTATCATAAAAAGACTCAAGTGTCAGAGACACGATAGGTTTTAACTCATATGCCTTATTACTTTGAACTGCCGCAACGACCTCCACAGGAACACAATATGACACATCTCCGTCTGGAACTCTTCTGCGACGAATCAAACCTCTTTTTTCAAGTACATCAGTCTCACTCATAATTGAGATCATACTGACAACCATACAATCTACCATTTTTGCAAAATCACTCACTGAAATGCTATAACAAGAACTTTTCTCTATAAATAGAGCAAACAACAATGCCTGATTTTTAGTCAGATTCATACGTTCCGATAGATATTGCAGATACACATCGGTTTCGTTATAAAATTCGTCCGAGAGATGGCTATCGATTGCAGCTTCAACAATACGCTCAATTGCCTTGATAATGGTCAGTTCTGTGTTGACCTTCGACAATTCTGTTTGCGTTTTAATCGTCATTCTTTTCATATTATTTTGTGATTTAATATGAGACAAAGGTCGGTATTCACTCTGCCAAATTATGTCATAGTTAATTTTAAAATCACAAAATATATGTATTCCGATTAGTCTAATATTTATTATAAAATATTAGCATTTAGTGCACAAGAGTAGTAAAAGTATTTTCAAAAAATATTGCACAATTAGGACTTGCCAATGAAAGTCGACGAGTTTACAACCGATTCTAATAAATCGGACAAATCTAATTTAGACACACAACGTGTGTAGTCATTAACAATGACAGATTGATTTCATTCGAATTGAACAGCGGAACTAGATAATTCCGTATTATAAAAAAACGACCTACATCACTGTAAGTCGTTTTTCTTCTGTGGGAGCACACGGATTCGAACCGCGGACCCTCTGCTTGTAAGGCAGATGCTCTGAACCAGCTGAGCTATACTCCCCTCCCATTTTGACGGTGCAAAGGTAAAGAGAATATTTTAATTTACCAAATTTTTTTTGAAATTATTTTTAATTTTTTCTTGTGATTAGTTTCACCACCCATCTAGGGAAGATAATTGCTCCTATCAAAAGGTATGGGTAATATGTTACCAATCGCCACAACAGAGATATCAGAGTAGCAGCTGCCATCTTCATACCAGGATCTGTAATAATCATATCTCCACAGAAATATGTAAATATATATTCAGCAAAACCACTACCTCCGGGTGTTGGCATTACGAGCATCATAATCCATATAACCAATTGTCGGGCAAACAGAACAAAATGATCGCTTACTGCGAAGAAAGCTACAATCAATGCATTAGCCACAAGGTATCTCGAACTCCACGACAAGAAGGTCGACAAAATAGCTCTAATCCAGAATTTTACATTTTTCTGTTTAAACTCTTGAGATGCGACAATAATATCATCACCTGTTTTTTCTGCACCGGCTCTCCATTTTTTCAGAAACGGCAGACTAAATATCTTTACGAGCAGCCATTTAATACCCTGAGGATTAATAAACAATCCATAGGAAATCAGCAATACATATGCAAATTTCAATGAATAAGCAATCAGAACAATCGACACGACTCCCATTCCGATAGCATCTGCCGAGAGTGTACTTATATTGAACAAGTTGGCACTTCCAGCTAGCAACACTACCAGCGGAAACATCACAATAAAATACAATTCGTCCAGAAACGATGTCATAAGTACAATAGCAGAACTTCTACCAAGTTTGATACCTTCACGGTTTACGTACACTACGGCGACAGATGTTCCCCCCACAGCAGAGGGTGTAATTGCCGAGGTGAACTCCCAAAGCATAATTATACGAAAAGCCCTTTTCCAGGACAATTCGTTGTTGCTCAGCACTCGGATTCGGATAACATACCCCAAATCACGACCAAACATACACAGGAGTGCTACGACAATTGCCAGAAATGATTTAAATGTGAATGATATGTTATTGAAAACCGAAGGATCAAAATCTCGATACAACATATACCCGATTACACCCAGTCCGATTAAGACAGGGAAAATCGCGTGTGATGGTCTTATTTTACTTAATAAGGCCCAATCATTCTGTTTTTCATTACTCATAATATGCAAATTTAGTGTAAAAATTTTGCAAAATCAAAATTTCACCAATTTACACTCGCATATTAACCACTAACGTAGCAATCTTTACTACAGTTTAATTTTTACAAAAAAATCACATCAAACAAGCACATTTCACATTTTACAACATTAATTTTGAAATTTCACAAATTCTGGTTTAATTTGCGAATAATTTAAATAAAAAACGTTGTTTTATTAAAAATATCTGATTTGCTATGATGACCATACCGAGTGCCGTAGAAGAGATCATTAAAAAGAAGCCTTTTCTCGAAGATGCATTAGTCAATGGATTGGTAAACTTATCGGCATTGGCAAGAAGTCTGAAACCTGAAATCGAAAAACTTGTTGACAAACAGATAAATGACAGTGCCGTCATTATGGCACTCAATCGTCTTATTCCGAGAATGAAACTAATATCGACAATGAAGTTCCGCAACGTTGTCAGCAATATCGGAGACATTATTGTCAGATCAAATCTGGCCGATTATGCATTCGCCAATTCACCAACAATGTTCGAAGCACAAGCCAAACTTCTTGATCGCGTACACTCAATGAAAGATGTATTCTGCACATTCTCACAAGGAATTTACGAAACGACTCTTGTCGTTAGTTCATCAATAGCCGAACTTGTCGAAAGAATATTTGCTGAAGAAAAATGTTTGGCAAAAAAGAATAATCTCTCATCGATAACCGTAAAGTTGCCTGAAGACAATACGGTATGTCCTGGGGTTTATTACTACATTTTCAAAGAGTTGGCTTGGGACAGCATTAATATTGCCGAAGTCATCAGTACCACAAACGAGTTTACTGTTATTCTGAATAATAAGGATATACATCGTGCGTTCTCGATTCTGATGAGAACAAAACAAAATTCAGACGACAATATTTTATAGTCTATGAAGGTCAAACAACTCATTGTCTGTTTGTTGAGCATCATTGTCAGTTTGGCAGTCTATGGTCAGAATCTACCTGCACGTCCGACTCCACCAAGATTGGTCAATGATTTTGCAGGCATTCTGACTACTCGCCAGATTGCCTATCTTGAGCATAAACTCTCATCGTTTTCCGATTCGACATCTAACCAGATAGCCATTGTCACAATCACCGATTTAGATAACACATCAATCAGCGACTATGCTGCAAAATTATTTGACAAATGGGGAATCGGCTCGAAACAACACAACAACGGAGTGTTAATATTGGTAAAGCCTCCACAAAAAGCATCTCGTGGAGAGGTGTTTATTGCTACGGGTTACGGACTCGAAGGAGCCATACCTGATGCTATGGCAGGACGGATTGTTGACTATGAATTGATTCCCGCATTCAAGACCAATAACTATTTCACAGGACTTGACAATGCAACAGAAACGATAATGCAACTTGCCTCAGGAGAGTATTCCATAAAATCATACATAAGGAATAAAGGCAGAAGAATCAATCCATTATTTCTTTTTGTCTTGTTTTTTGTACTCATTTCGATACTCTCATCACTCACACGCAGACGTGGTCAGCGACAAGTAATCTCGTCAAGTGGCGACCGTGTAATTCCACCGATATTTATTGGAGGTTTTCCATTTATGGGCAGTCACCGTGGTGGCGGATTCGGAGGTTTTGACGGATTCTCCGGAGGCGGAGGAGGATTTGGTGGGTTTGGCGGAGGATTCACTGGAGGAGGTGGAGCCGGAGGCTCGTGGTAGTTGACTACATACTCTAATATAATCGATATAAAATTCCCCACATCAACATTCTGACGTGGGGAAATTATTCTTTTTACACTTTACATTAAATACTGCTCACACTCTATTTTTTGTATAATTTATACGGGTAAACGGTTCCGTAATAAGTTACCGTTTCACGATTGTTGCTCACTACGGTCAAAACAGCACGACCCGATTCACTAATAACCAGAGTAAAGTTAAGTTTATCACCTCCATCATTGCTCAGAGCCGACATCTTTACTATGATATCCGTTGTCTTTCGACGCTTAACCACCTTATACTCATACGTGTATTTCGATGCATAAACTTCGATATGATGTTCGTTCATTCCATTTCGGTAAACTCGTCCCACGAATGGCAATTTACAATCGAGATATTTTTTTGTCACCTCTATACTATATCCATCCATATTCATCGAAGAAAATTGAGGATATTCACTTATCAGAGATGAATTAATACCAGTTGCAATAAACTGGAAATGTTGGGATTTCACCAACGACATCATATTCTCTTGTGCAGTTGCATAAGATATCAGCAATGTAGACATTGCGAACAATAAGAAAATTTTTCTCATAAATTAAATAGTTTTAGTTTTACATCTCAAACGTTTAGACTATGTGGATTATTGTGTAATAAAAAATATTTATTTAAAATTACATCAAAAAAAATTACCTTTGTTGCTATGAAAACACTCGTAACAATCACCATAATCGCCATAATTTCGGCATTGTGTAGTACCAATCCGATTCAGGCTCAAAGTTTGACTGAGACTATATTCAAAGCCAAAGAGGCCATTGTGAAAGACTCCACCATCATTGATAAAGATATTAGTTCAGTCGGACAAAAACAAATTCATCTCGGAAAAATGACTTTGCAATCTGGTCGTAGCCGTGATTTAGGTGAAGTTTTAGCAACAAATTCTGCTATCTACATCAAGAGTATGGGACGAGGTTCGCTGGCCACAGCCTCAATCAGAGGCACTTCATCTAACCACACTCAGGTTATATGGAACGGAATGCCTATCAATTCATCAATGGTCAGCGGATTTGATTTCTCATCTATTCCGACCTTCTTTCTGGAACGAGTCTCTCTGTCACTCGGAGCTGCCGATCCGGCAGGAATGGGCAACGTATTGGGTGGCACCATACTGCTTGAGAGTGCAGTCAACTCGCGTGATATAGAGACATTAATCGAATATGGTTCAAACAATACTCAGACCTACGGATTTTCCGCAGGTTACACTTTTAATCGCATCAAATCATCAACCAGAGTGTGGTATCAATCCTCTGATAATGATTTTAAGTTTCTGAATAAGGTACTCAGCAAGGATCCGTTCTACGCTAACCGTACAGGTAGCGATTACAAGAACTTAGGTGCAATGCAACAGTTTTCAACTCAAGTTAAAAAAAACATCATCACAGCTGATATTTGGGCTATGTGGAGTGACCGTTCACTTCCGCAACCAATTGTCGTATCAGCCAAATCAGCCGAATATCAGCAAGACTTTTCACTACGTTCGACACTGTCATTGAGACGTCCTCTGTTAGGCGGACAACTGACCATCAGAGGCTCGTGGCTATTAGAGAATCTAAAATACGAACGTGATATGAATGGTCTCGGCGATCAGTATGAAAATAACAAAATAAACACATTTCTGATTGATGGCAACTACACATCACACATAAACAAAAAGGTCAGTTACCGACTTTCTGTACAAGGTCGGGCCGATATAAATGATGCTTACCGATACTCTAATGTCGACCGTTATACACTAACTCTCGGCAGTTCGACTCGTTGGAAACCATCTGACAGACTTTCAACCGAATTTGCATTCCGTTTCTCAACCTTTGATGACCATTATATGCCTACGGGGTCACTCGGTGCAGAATTGAGCATCATTCCACAATACCTAAGTCTGTCAACCAACATTGCTTATAATTATCACGCCCCCACCCTAAACGACCTATATTGGCAACCCGGTGGCAATCCTGACCTCAATCCCGAACAAGGGATTTCACAAGACCTCACACTCAAATTAACAGTTCCTCTGTCTGGAATGTTTTTCAAATTTTCACTCTCGACATTCCGAATGGACATCGACGATTGGATAGTTTGGCTTCCGACCGAGAGATATTATTGGACTCCTCGCAATTTAAATCGGGTTCGTTCTCAAGGAGTTGAGACCTCGATAGAATCATTATTCCACATCGGAAAACTTTCTTCGCGTGTGGTCTTCAACTATACCTACACCGATGCAGCAAACCGCAAAGCTTCATTTGAAGGAGATGCATCTGTCGGAGTTCAACTGCCGTATGTTCCACGCCACAAATGGAACATAAATCTAACATCCCAATATAAAAATCTGACTTTCAACTACTATTGGGGTTACACTGGAAAACGTTTCACAACTACTGACCAAAGTTATTTTACCGAGGATTTCAAACTGCATAGTGCTTCCCTTGAGTATGGTGTAAAGATTGCAAAACAAAAT
>CAJGBR010000035.1 GCA_904501625.1 uncultured Rikenellaceae bacterium | reverse complement strand
GACCTTTGAGATGAAGTTGCTCTGTTCGCGGAACATTGTCATCAGATATGCGAGTTGATCATTCAGTTTGACTAATATTCTGATTGCTCTTCCGTCGAATTCGTTCAGTGCATTGACTATTACTCCATTGGCAAAACTACACGAGTTGCTTGCCGAGATTGTCGAAACGTTTTTGATTGTAACATTATTGCCGATTGTGTAATTGTGGAGTATGTCAGTAATGTTTTGAATCATTACACAATCTCCAATTTCACATTCCGATAATTTAGCACTATGCAGACTCGCGTTACCAAACTTAACTGTTCCACAAAACTCTACATTGCAGACTGATGATAGTGAGGTCTTTTCTGTAATGAAAATTTTTGCCCAATCTGTAGATTGGCAGCCCTGTAATTTTAATTCTAAAATCTCTTTTTCGGTCAGATTGCGATACATCTAAATCTGTTTTGAATGTTTGTTTATGAGTTTTATGCCGTTTTCGGTCTGTTCGATACGTCCGAGTTTTAATAATCGTCCTACTGAACGTTTGAAAACCTTTTTGCTCATATTTGTACGGACGTAGATTTTTTCAGGTTGACTCGCATCATTCAAGTCCAAGAATCCTCCACCGAGTTCAAGCAGTTCGAGTAATTTGATCGAGGCTGATTTTACCTCATCAAAGCCCTGTTGCTGAATTGTGACATCAATGCGGTTGTCTTCTGTGATTTTTGAGACATATACTTCAAGTCTGTCACCGATTGATATTTTTTTGAAAAGTTGATTTTCGTAGATAACTCCCCAGTAGCGATTGTTGATTACGCCTCTGAATCCTCGGCTGATAGTTGTTGTTACAAGGAAATCAACCTTGTCTCCGACTTTAAGATCAATTTGTTCATTTTTGATAAATGTATTCAGGCGGGCAGTACCTGTAACTCTACCTGTGACAGAATCTATGTAAATGTATACTGGATATGATTTGTTTAGATCCATACGAGTCAATTGGTTACGCGTAGGGACAAATAAATCTTTGGGTAATCCCCAATCTAAAAATGCGCCAAAGACAGTTTTGTCTACAACTTTCAGGTTGGCGACCTGACCTACTGTTGCAAGAGGTTTTTCCGTAGTTGCTACGAGACGATCTTCCGAGTCGTGATAAACAAAAATTTCTATTTGGCTTCCGACCTGCAACTCGTCTGTAACATAACGATTTGGCAACAAAACTTCATTGCCTTCATCATCTGCTAAATACAATCCGAACTCCGAACTGCGTTCTATTCTGAGCGTTTGGTATTTTCCTGACTCAATCATTGTTTTTTCGATATAATTTTAGTTGGTGCAAAATTACAAAATTTATTCATAAATGACTAACTTTGCGTTCAATCAATGAGGTATAATTTTGAGTTGAAATGAAAATTGCAATTTTTCAGATGAACATTGAATGGCAAGAACCAGAAAAAAATATGGATGCTGTTCGCAATTGGTTACAAAATATTGGTAATGATATAGATATTGTCGTATTGCCAGAGATGTTTAATACGGGATTTTCAATGACACCAGAGGTTGATGCTGAGGATATGAATGGTGCAACGGTGAAGTGGTTGATCTCTGTGGCTAAATTGTATGGTGTCGCAGTTGTTACCTCTGTTGCAATTCGTGATAAAGGGGTGTATTTTAATCGAATGATGTTTGTGACTCCTGAGGGGCATATTCAATGGTATGACAAGAGACATCTGTTCAGAATGGGCGAGGAAAATCAACATTATATGTCGGGTGACAAACGGGTGATAGTCAACTATAAAGGTTGTAGATTTTTGTTGCAGGTGTGTTATGATTTGAGATTCCCTGTTTGGAGCCGAAATCGAAATGATTATGATGCAATTATATATGTGGCAAATTGGCCTGAGGTGCGTAATGCTGCGTGGGAAATTCTGCTGAAAGCAAGAGCTGTTGAGAATTCTTGTTTTGTAATAGGAGCTAACCGTACGGGGAAAGATTTAAAAGTAAACTATATTGGCAACTCGATGATTATAAATTATAAAGGTGATATTATTTCAACTAATACTTTTGATTATGTAGTGGCTGATATTGACTTGAATAAGCAGTATTTGTTCCGCGAAAAGTTCCCGGTTCATTTGGATTGTGATGAGTTTAGATTGGTGTAAATTGTCGCATAAATTCGAATCAGTATTTAATTTGTCTGTGTGATGAAAGATTGTGAAGAAATTATTCAGGTGATAGGGGCTAAAGTGCATAATCTCAAGAATGTAAATGTTGAGATTCCAAGAGATAAACTGACTGTGATCACGGGCCTTTCTGGATCGGGTAAATCATCGTTGGCTTTTGATACAATCTATGCCGAAGGACAACGACGCTATATGGAGACATTCTCTGTATATGCACGTCAGTTTATTGGTGCAATGGAACGTCCTGATGTTGAGAAAATTACAGGATTAAGTCCGGTTATTGCCATTGAGCAAAAGACGACAAATAAAAATCCGCGTTCGACAGTTGGAACCATTACAGAAATAGGTGATTTTTTAAGGTTGTTGTTTGCAAGAGCATCTGTCGCATATTCACCCAATACGGGAGAAGAGATGGTGCATTATTCAGATAATCAGATAATTGATCTTATATTACAAGATTATAGCCAAAAGAAAATTGCAATTCTTGCACCTCTCGTAAAAGGGCGTAAAGGACATTATCGAGAATTGTTTGAATCGTTGCAGAAAAAAGGGTATACTATTGCCAGGGTCGATGGTGAAATTATTGAAATTCACGGTAATATAAGACTTGATAGATATAAAATACACGATGTTGAACTCGTTGTAGACCGATTAATTGCCAGAGAGGAGAATCGACAACGATTGGCAAGTTCTCTGAAGGATGCAATGAAGCAGGGTAAGGGAACTATTATGTTATATGATTTTCAGGAAGATAGGGCACGTTATTTCAGTCGTCATTTGATGTGTCCGACTACGGGAGTTTCGTTCAATGAACCGGCTCCACACTCGTTTTCGTTCAACTCGCCACACGGAGCTTGTTCCAGATGTAATGGGCTCGGCTTTGAGGCTGTATATGATGTCGAACGAATTATTCCTGATTCGGAAAAATCCATTGCTCAAGGAGGAATATTGCCACTTGGAAAAAATCAGACTCCATATCTGAAAGCTCAACTCGAAGCTCTTGCAGCAAGGTATGACTTCAGTTTGACAGATCCTGTAAAGTCGATCTCAGAGGAGGCTATGAAGGCTATTGTGTATGGTGATTCAGAGCCTCTGAGAGTTGAAAATAAGATATCAGGACTATCGAACAATTACTATATGGTGAGGTGGGAAGGTATAGAGGAATTCATTGAGCGACAGTTTGAAGATGTGACTGTAAATAAAGGTGCCAAGTGGAAAGAACAATTCATCAGACACGAACCTTGCAGTCTGTGTGGTGGATCTCGATTGAATCAGGAGACTCAGTATTTCAAAGTCGCTGGTAAAAGTATTGCAGAGGTCTCGGATATGAGTATTGATGAATTGAGTGTGTGGTTCTCGGATATTGAATCAAAAATGTCACAGAAACATCAAACCATTGCACACGATATTTTAAAAGAGATTCGTGAGAGGTTGAGATTTCTCGTAGAGGTCGGACTCGGTTACTTATCACTCAGTAGGGCTTCTGCATCACTTTCAGGTGGTGAGGGACAACGAATTAGACTTGCAACTCAGATAGGTTCGAAATTGGTTAATGTGTTATATATTCTCGACGAACCAAGCATTGGGTTGCATCAACGTGATAACAGAAAACTCATTGATAGTTTGAAGACTCTGAGAGATGCTGATAATTCGGTGATTGTGGTCGAACATGATGAAGAGATGATCCGTAATGCTGACTGGATTGTCGATGTAGGACCAGGGGCCGGAAAACGTGGCGGACAAATCGTGGGACAGGGTACCATCGACCAGATTCTGAAGTGTGATTCCATAACCGCCGATTATCTCAAAGGTGTGCGTAAAATTGAAATTCCCGAAGTGAGAAGGACTCCTTCTGATAAGTGGATTGTCATTAATGGTGCCAATGGTAATAATCTGAAAAATGTCAGTGTTAGGATTCCGTTAGGAGTATTTGTCTGTGTGACAGGTGTTAGCGGTAGTGGTAAATCGACTCTCGTCAATGGAACATTAAAAAATATTCTGGCTCAAAATTTATATAATTCCTATGAGAGACCTTTTGAATATGAAAGTGTCGAAGGAATTGAAAATGTCGATAAACTGATAGTGGTCGATCAATCTCCAATTGGACGTTCTCCAAGGAGTAATCCTGCTACCTACACGAATGTGTTTACTGATATTCGCAATTTGTTTGAGGCTACGCCTGATGCAAAGATCAGAGGTTTTAAGAGTAATCGGTTTTCGTTCAACGTGAAAGGAGGACGTTGCGAAGAGTGTAAAGGTGTGGGAGTTATGACAATGGAGATGAATTTCTTGCCGGACGTCTATGTTACTTGTAAAACTTGTGGAGGCCTGAGATATAATGCCGAAACTCTTGCTGTGAAATATCGCGGTAAAAGTATTAATGATGTGCTTAATATGACCATAAATCAGGCAGTAGAGTTCTTTGAAAATATTCCGACAATATATACTAAACTACGAGCAATTCAAGAGGTTGGACTCGGTTATCTTACACTTGGTCAGCCGTGTACGACTCTTTCAGGTGGCGAGAGTCAACGTATAAAACTTGCTGCCGAGTTGTCTAAACGCGATACAGGAAATACTCTGTATATACTTGATGAGCCCACAACAGGATTGCATTTTGAAGATGTGAAGGTATTGCTCGATGTGTTACAAAAACTTGTAAACAAGGGCAATAGTTTGGTTGTGATAGAGCATAATCTTGATGTCATAAAGGTTGCCGATTGGATTATAGATATGGGCCCTGAAGGCGGAGTCGGTGGTGGACATCTGCTTGCTGAGGGAACTCCCGAACAGGTTGCCATCTCCGAAGTAAGTTATACGGGAAAATATCTGAAAGAATTGTTGTCACTTTAATCAGAGAAAATCTTAATAGACAATTTCTGCATTGTCGGTAATCTCGTTTTTTATTGCTATATTTGCACAAATTTAACTTTTTGAGAAATGAGTATTGTAGCTATTGTAGGTCGTCCTAATGTAGGGAAAAGTACCTTGTTTAATAGATTGGTTGGTATGCGTAAGGCCATTGTTAACGATATGGCGGGTACAACGCGTGACAGACACTACGGAAAAACAGATTGGAATGGCCGCGAATTTTCGGTCATCGATACGGGTGGATATGTGGTAAATTCTGACGATATATTCGAAGAAGAGATTCGTAAACAAGTAGCATTGGCAATTGATGAGGCCGATCTAATTCTATTTATGGTAGAGGTCTCGACGGGTATTACAGATGTTGATATGGAGATTGCCGATATCTTGAGACGTACTACGAAAAAGGTTATTACCGTAGTAAATAAGGTCGATAATAATGATCAGCTCTATATGTCGGGCGAGTTTTACGGATTCGGGCTCGGAGATCCTATCAGTATTTCGTCGATGACTGGTAGCGGTACTGGTGATCTGATGGATAAAATTTTAGAGTATCTGCCAGAAAAAGAGGTGGAATTGGTTGAAGATGATCTGCCAAGAATCACGGTTGTAGGGCGTCCGAATGTTGGCAAATCTTCGTTGACCAATGCACTGCTTGGTGATGAACGCAATATTGTGACTCCGATTGCTGGAACTACACGCGATTCGATTGCTACAAGATACAATAAATTTGGTATGGATTTTTATCTTGTTGATACAGCCGGACTTAGAAAGAAGGGTAAAGTTACAGAAGATCTGGAATTTTATTCGGTAATGAGATCAATTCGTGCAATTGAAAATTCAGATATCTGTGTGTTGATGCTTGATGCAACGCAGGGAATTGAAGGGCAGGATATGAATATATTCCAACTGATTGTCCGCAATAAGAAGGGGTGTGTGATTGTTGTAAATAAATGGGACCTTATTGAGAAACAGAACAATACGATGCGAGATTATATTGAGATTCTCAAAAAGAAACTAGCTCCGTTCAATGATGTTCCGATTATATTTACATCAGTAATTAATAAACAACGAATTTTTGACGTGTTGAAGAATGCAATTCGTGTTTATGAAAATCGTAAACGTAAATTGACCACTTCGGCATTGAATGAATTCTTTTTGCCTATTATTGAAGAGACTCCACCACCATCAATTAAAGGTAAATATATTAAAATTAAGTATATAACTCAGTTGGCATCACCGACTCCAGCATTTGCATTCTTTGCAAATCTTCCTCAGTATATTAAGGATCCGTATAGAAGATTTCTCGAAAATAAATTGAGAAGCAATTGGGATTTTGAGGGTGTACCTATTTTAATTTATTTCCGTCAAAAGTAATCGTTGTGAATAGATTCCTAAAATATTTTATAGTGGCTTTTTGTGTATTTACAAATGTTATTGTAAATGCTCAGATTGTAAATCGTTCAAAGACCAGAGAGGTTGTATATTCTACGCGTTTGAGCAGATTTTCGACTCGAGATGAGGCTGCAATGCCACAAAGTTCAAAGTCTACATTTGTGAAATCGCTGAATGGTGATTGGAAGTTAAGCTTGGCGAACGAAAGTAATGTTTCAGAGGCGACTGTGAAGATTCCTGGTGTTTGGTACGAGAATTTTGCTGATCATACACAAAGACTCTTATTCAAGGATAAATCCTCTTTGGTGCAGATGTATAAAAATTCTCCTATTGGTGTTATCGAACGTCAATTTGAAATGACTCAGGCTTGGCTTGATCGTGAAACTTTTATTGAAATTGATAACCCTGGAGCTGTTGCCATTACATTAATCGTTAATGGAGAAGAGGTGGGATATGTGGATGATAGTAAGGAGTTTGTAAAATTTGATATTACTGGTTTTGTAAGGGAAGGAGCCAATACGGTTCAGATTGTGATGCGTCGTTATTCGGTGGGAACCTTTTTGTCATCTGAACGTTATGTTGATCAAAAAGTTGCAGAAATTGGTGATGTCAGATTAGTTTCGGCTCCGAGATATCGAATCGAGGATTTTGAATTGCTGGCAAGATATGATTCTACGGGTAAAAATGGATTGTTTGAACTCAAAATTATTGTTGCTAATGGACGTAATTTTGCAGAGACTGGAATTGTGTATTATGATCTGATGGATGAGAAGGGTGACATTATTCGTTATAATTACAGAGAATTGACAGTCGATGGATTGGGAAGAGATACTCTGGTTTTCGAAGGCAGAATTGATAAAGTTAAAAAGTGGAGTAGTAGGACACCTTCTACTTATCGTTTAATGATGCGTGTTAAAAGGGGCGCAGATTTTACAGAATATATTCCGTTTGATTTTGGTTTCAGAACGTTGGCGTATCAAGATGGTCAGGTAGTTTTGAATGGTACACCAATTTCAATTAAAACTTTAGATTATAATCGTAATTGTGTGTCAAATAAGGAGTTATCTCAATATATTTCTAAGGTACAAAAACAGGGTTATAACACCTTGTTGTTGATGACTCCTCAGTCTCAGGAGTTCTATGATGTGTGTACTAAAAAAGGAATGTATGTGATTGATGCAGTTGATATATCTCCCGTTATCGAGGATTCTATCAAAAATATTGCGAATGATCCCGAATTGCTGAAATTCTTTGAGCAGAGAGTAAAGGAAACTTATCTCAGAAATCGAAACAATTCGTGTGTTATTGGTTGGTCTTTGGGTAATGCTAAATATAATGGATATAATTACAAAAAGGCATATCTTTACTTCAAAGAGTTGGATTCGACGCGTCCGATAATTTTCAGAGGTGCTGTTAATTGGAATAACGACAAGTTGAATTAATATGAATATCAATCTTTTGGCCGTTGGTAAGACAGATGCAGACTATCTGAATAAGGCAATTGAGGTCTATCAGAAGCGATTGGGGTATTATACAAAGTTCTCGTTGCAGATCATTCCAGATGTCAAGAATGCAGCAAAGATGTCACACGAAGAGCAGTGTCGAAAAGAGGGGGAATTGTTGCTTGCACAACTCGAAAACTCAAGTTACACGGTTTTGCTTGATGCTGGAGGAAAGGAATTCACTTCGGTTGAGTTTTCTAAATGGTTACAAGCAAAATTTAATTCGGGTTTTAAGAATGTTAATTTTGTAATAGGTGGCCCGTATGGGTTTTCGAAAGATGTTTATAGTGCAGCAAACGAGAAGATTTCACTCTCAAAAATGACCTTCTCGCATCAAATGGTGAGAATGATTTTTCTTGAACAACTCTATCGGGCATTCACAATTCTAAACAACGAACCTTATCATCACGAATAGTTGACAGACGCTTGGTCTGAGTCTTTTGTATTATTATCGACCAGTGTATAAATAGAATATTTCGAAAAAAAGGTGTTAAGTTATTGTGAAATAATTTAACACCTCGTTATTTAGAGAATTTCGATTCTATTTCAGTGGCGAATCAGGTTCTTTTGCCATATGATTATAATACAGAATGTCGAGCAGTTTTGGGGCAAACTTTTTAATGAAGACAGTTGCACGACCATCAAAATCCATCAAAACGGTTCTTTTGCGTCTGTATACTCCTTTGGCAATTCTCAGTGCAACCTCTGTGGCTGTCATCATTTTGTTCTCTTTGCGTGGACTTTCGCCTTGTGGGGTGCCATCAGCGGTTAATGCTGAGAATCTGACATTTGAAGCCGTAAAGCCCGGAGCAACAATCATCACGTGAACTCCTTTTTTTAGATTTTCAACACGGATCGTATCCAGCAGACCGTGTATTGCATATTTAGATGCTGAGTAACCTGTTCGTCCGGGCAGTCCGTGGAAACCAGCCACAGAAGAGACTGCGACAATCGAGCCTTTGGTTTGTTGAATATAGGGGAGGGCGTATTTGACGCAGTATGCAGTTCCCCAGAAATTAACGTCCATCAGGCGCTTGATGACAGACAGATCAACATCTTCGTACAATGCTCTCATTGATAGACCGGCATTACAAATAAGAATGTCAATTTTTCCAAATAATTCGATTGTGTGGTTGATTAAATTTTTGCAATCCTCTTCGATTGTTACGTCTGTTGCGATGAATGATGACTCTTGCGGCAGTTCTGAAGATATCTGTTGTAATTTATCAACGCTGCGAGCTCCCATAACAACTTTGGCTCCAAGGCGTGAAAATTCTTGAGATAACGCAAGACCGATTCCTGATGATGCTCCTGTTACAACTACTACTTTATTTCTGAATTCCATAATGTTATTTTAATTATTTTCTTTTTTTACAAATGTAAAATTAATTTAATTTTACATTTGTAAAGTTAGGTTGTCATATGCGAGAAAAACGTTTGAAGGAAGTGTAGATTCTACTTCTTTGTGTAAACCAATTTGGTGTGAAAGGTGAGTCAGATATGCTCTTCTTGGATTGACAAAATTGATTATGTCTAAGGCTTCCTTTAGTGTAAAATGTGAAATGTGAGGTTCGTGTCTTAGTGCATTAATTACGAGGGTATCAATTCCTTTTATCTTTTCCAGCTCATCGGTGGCGATGTAATTCATATCTGTAATATAACACAATGGACCGATTCTGAATCCGTATACAGGTAATTTGTAATGATATCCCCTTATTGGAGTGATTTTTGTGTTACATATGTAAAAATTGGCATTATTGCATATGTTACAAAGTTCAATTTCTGGTACTCCGGGGTATCGTTCTTCGCTGAATGCATACGGAATATCGTGTTTTACGGCTTCTTGTACGCGAGATTCGCAGTAGACTTTTATTGCCTGTTGCTGGGTGTAGTTAAATGCTCTCAGGTCGTCCAGTCCACCTGTGTGGTCGCGATGTTCGTGTGTTAATAGTACTGCATCGATGCGTTTGACTTCGTTTTTCAACATTTGTTGTCGGAAATCGGGACCACAATCAATTACAATCGTGCTGTCTTCTGTTTCAATTAGAGCAGACGATCTCAGCCGTTTGTCGTGTTTGTCGGAAGAACGGCAAACACGACATTTGCACGAAATCATTGGTACGCCTTGGGATGTACCTGTGCCTAAGAAGGTTAGTTTCAACATTTATTTGCTCGCTAAATCTTGCCAAAGGTAGTGAAATTACCTTAATAAATTCATCTCTTCTTTTAATTTTGCAATCTTCTCATCGAGTTGTGCTTCAATTGAATGGAATTCAGACTGATGGGGTAGATTTAATTTAACGCTAAAGTAGAATTTAATCTTTGGTTCAGTTCCTGATGGGCGAACAGAAATGACTGTACCGTTTTCTGTAATCCATTGTAGTACATTGGATTTATGTTGATTAATTGAACTTTTTGTTGATGTAGTTGTATCAAAGCATTCCAAACTTTGGAAGTCGTTAATTCGTACCACATCGCTACCTCCGAGTTGTTTTGGTGGATTGTTTCTGAAGCGTTCCATCATTGAAGCGATTTCTTGCTGACCTTTACTTCCTTTGCGAACAATTGACATCAGTCCCTCCTTGTAGAAACCATACTTAGTGTACATTTCGCAAAGTAAATCAAATAATGTCATACCTTTTGATTTTGCCCAAGCTGCCATTTCTGCAATCATAACTGATGCAATGACGGCATCTTTGTCGCGAACCTGGTCGCCAATCAGGAAGCCGTAACTCTCTTCGCCTCCACATATATACTGCATTTTTCCTTCGAGTGTTCTGATGACTTCGGCAATGTATTTAAAGCCTGTAAGTACGTCAAAGTATCTTACTCCGAACGATTCGGCAATGTCACCCATTAATTGGGTGGTTACGATTGTTTTTATTATATATTGGTTGCCGTTAATTCGGCCGAGTTCACTCCAGCGTCTTAATATATAGTAGGTAAGAAGTGATCCTGTCTGATTTCCGTTTAGCAGTACGAGTTCATTTCTGTCATCGCGAATGGCCAATCCGATTCGGTCTGAGTCTGGGTCTGTTGCAAATACAAGTTCTGCACCTTTCTCTTTTGCAAGTTCAATGGCCATACTCATAGCTGCCGGCTCCTCTGGGTTTGGAGAGTCTACTGTCGGGAAATCACCGCTTGGTATTGATTGTTTTTCAACCACATACAGATTGTTAAATCCCATTTTTGAGAGCATCTGAGGAACGATTTTTATGCCTGTTCCGTGAATAGGAGTATAGACGATCTTGATGTCTTTATGTGATTTAATTTCGTCTGTTGATAGCATCTGGGTTTCGATCATATTCATATATTTCTGATCGAACTCTTCGCCTAGAATTGTTATATTTTCATCACCACCTGTCCATTTGACCTGATTGGGTGAGGTGATTTTGTTAACCTCAGTTATGATGTTCTTGTCGTGTGGGGCAAGAACCTGAGCTCCGTCATTCCAATAAGCCTTGTAACCATTATATTCTTTGGGGTTGTGAGATGCAGTGACAACAACTCCTCCGCAACAACCTAATTCGCGAATGGCGAAGCTTAATTCAGGTGTCGGACGAAGTGATTCGAAAAGGTAAACTTTCAGTCCGTTTGCAGCGAAAATGTTTGCCGCAACTCTAGCAAATTCTTGACTGTTGTTTCGGCAGTCGTAGGCAATGGCAATTGATCGATTTTTGGGCGTGAATTGTTGGCAAATGTAGTTGGCAAAACCTTGTGTGGCCATACCTACTGTATACTTGTTCATACGGTTGGTTCCGATGCCCATAATGCCACGCAGCCCGCCTGTTCCGAATTCAAGATTTTTATAGAATGCATCAAAAAAATCTTCAGGTGATTCTTGTTCTATTTTTGCAACCTCTTTGCGTGTAAGTTCGTCGTAATCAGGACTTTGCCACTTTTTTGCATTTTCGATTGCTGTCTCTCTCAACACGTCTTTCATATTCTGTTATGTTTTTACTTCAGTCTTTTCTGTTCGTTTTAAAAAAAATTACTACGCAAAAATAATGCATTTTTTTTAATTAGACATATAATCAAATAGTTAAAAAAATGAGTATTTTTTCTCGGCGATTTTGCATATATTTTTTTTTAGAAAAAACAAGAGTAAAAAAATATTTTTTTAATAAAATTATTATCAACTTTGCTCACCAAAAGATCTGAAAGAAGATGTATAATGAAAACAAAATAACTCACGAAGATTGGCAGAATTGTATGAATCTGATGCGTCAGAGTATACCTGACGATGAATTTATCAAGTGGTTCAAGCCAATTGTGCCTATCGGTATTAAGGATAATTGTCTAATTGTTCGGGTTCCGAATGTTGATCACGCAACTCAAATTGAGAAAAATTATCAACCGTTTTGGACCAAAACATTCCGAGAAATTTTCGGGTCAGACAAAAAACTGAAATACGCTTGTGTTGAAGAACGTGCTAAAATGAGTGAAGACTCTGAGAGTGCAAATATAAAACGTTTTGCTGATCAAAATGCCGAACAGATGAAAAATCCGTTCGTAATTCCGGGTATCAAACGTCTTGTAATAGATCCTCAGTTGAATCCTAATTATAATTTCGGTAATTTTATTGAGGGGGATTGTAATCGTTTGACTCGTTCGGTAGGGTTGTCAGTTGCTCTCAATCCAGGTAGCACAGCGTTTAATCCGATGTTTATTTTTGGTGATTCGGGGTTGGGTAAGACTCACCTTGCTCACGCTATCGGACTTGAAGCGAAACAACATAACCCGCACCTTAATGTGTTGTATGTTAGTGCAAATAGATTCCAAGCTCAGTTTCAAACAGCTGCAACTAAAGGCGAGCTGAATGATTTTATACATTTCTATCAGATGATAGATGTGTTGATTATTGACGATATTCAGGAATTGTCTGGTAAACCTAAGACTCAAAATACATTCTTTAATATTTTCAATAGTCTGCACCTTACAAATAAACAGCTGATTATTACTTCGGATAAATCACCGGTTGAATTGCAGGATATTGAGCAACGTTTGATTACGCGTTTCAAGTGGGGGTTCACAACGCAGTTGCAACAACCTGATTTTCAGACTAAAGTCAAAATTATTAAGAGTAAAGCAAGTAAACTGAATGTTGAAATACCCGATGATGTTGTTGAGTATTTAGCGGAAAATATTACTGCAAACATTCGTGAGATCGAGGGTGCTTTGGTAGCGTTGATGGCTCAGGCTTCGGTGCTTAATCGCAAGATTACGGTGTCGTTGGCTCGTGAAGTGATGAAGGTGTATGTTAAGGAGAATCGTAGAGAAATTACTATTGATATGGTTCTTGAGCACGTGAGTCAGGCAATGAATGTCTCTATCGAAGATATTAATTCAAAGAAGAGAACGAGAGAAATTGCACAGGCTCGTCAATTGGCAATGTACCTGTGTAAACAACACGTATCACATATTCCGTTGGTGACAATTGGAGCAACTATCGGTGGCAAAAACCACTCGACTGTGTTGCATGCTTGTAATACAATTGCCGATTTGATCGAGACTGATAAGAGTTTTAGAGCTCAAGTTGAAGATGTTGAACGTGCATTATTGCAAAAATAATATGAATAAATTGTCGGTAGGGGATAAGGCTCCGTTTTTTAGGGCTGAAAATCAGAATGGGGAATCTGTGTCTTTGGATGATTTTGCAGGGAAAAAATTGATTCTTTATTTTTACCCAAAGGATAATACTTCAGGTTGTACGGCTGAGGCGTGTAGCTTGAGAGATGGTTACTCGGAATTGATTAATCTGGGATTTGTTGTCGTTGGAGTCAGTCCGGATTCGGTGAAATCTCACGTCGGTTTTATTAATAAACACGAGTTGCCGTTTATGTTAATCAGCGATGCAGATCACTCGATAGCAGATAGTTATGGTGCTTGGGGATTAAAGAAATTTATGGGCCGCGAATATTACGGAATCCTAAGAAAGACATTTATAATTAACGCTGAGGGAATTATTGAAAAAGTCTTCGATAAGGTTGATACCAAAAGACATTTCGAACAAATATCTGACTCTTATAAATAAAGTCAATTGCTATGGCAGAAAAAAATAATGAAAATTTACAGCAGATGAATCAGGATAAATTGAAAGTCCTGAATGCTGTTATGAGCAAAATAGAAAAAGATTTTGGCAAGGGTGCCATTATGAGAATGAGTACAAAATCGGTGGAAGATGTAGCAGTGATTCCTTCGGGATCGATTACGCTCGACCAAGCACTCGGTATCGGTGGCTATCCAAAAGGTCGTATTGTGGAGATTTTTGGACCTGAATCTTCAGGTAAGACAACCTTGGCAATACATGCAATTGCAGAGGCTCAGAAGATGGGTGGAACAGCGGTTTTTATCGATGCAGAACACGCTTTTGATAGATTCTATGCCCAGAAACTTGGAGTCAATGTTGATGAATTGTTGATTTCGCAACCTGACAATGGTGAGCAAGCTCTCGAAATTGCCGATGCATTGATTCGTTCGAGTGCTGTTGATATTGTTGTAATTGACTCGGTGGCAGCACTTACTCCGAAAGCCGAAATCGAAGGTGATATGGGAGAGCAAAAGATGGGGTTGCAAGCTCGATTGATGTCTCAGGCTCTTAGAAAACTTACCGGTACAATTAGTAAAACAGGTACTGTTTGTATATTTATCAATCAGTTGCGTGATAAGATTGGAATTGTTTACGGCAATCCGGAGACTACAACCGGTGGTAATGCGTTGAAATTCTACTCGTCAATTCGTGTCGATATCCGAAAAACTGCCAGCATTAAAGATGGCGAAGAACAACTGGGTAGTCGTGTGAAAGTAAAAGTTGTTAAGAATAAACTCGCCGCTCCGTTCCGCCGTGCAGAGTTTGATATTATATTTGGAGAGGGTATTTCCAGAGTAGGAGAAGTGCTTGATATTGCGACAGATAATGACATTATTAAGAAGAGCGGTAGTTGGTTCTCGTATGGAGAACGGAAACTAGGTCAAGGACGAGATGCTGTGAAATTGTTGCTACAAAATGATGCAGAACTTATGCAGGAGATTGAAAATAAAGTCGTCGAGATTCTGAAAAAAGATAAATAAGCAAAAAAGGGAAACTTAGTTTCCCTTTTTTTATTTGTTCAAATTTGTGTCGTTTTTGATTGTTTTTCTGAAATAATATCATTACTTTTATAATTGACTTTGAGTGCATTTTTTTCGCAACTAAAGTGATTGTTTAATTGGTGATGTCTAAAGGTTTGTTAGTATGGAATATACTCAAGATGACGAAGTGATAATCAAACGAGAGTTTGATGACTTGTGGAATCGATGTAAAGGTGTCTGCAAAAATGAAGAACAAGAACATTTAATTCTTCGGGCATTTAAATTTGCGAAAGATGCTCATAAGGGGGTTCGCAGAAAATCTGGAGAACCATATATTGTACACCCGATCGCAGTTGCAAAAATTGTCGTTAGCGAGATAGGCTTGGGCGTAAAATCTGTCGTAGCTGCATTATTGCACGATGTCGTTGAAGATACTGATTACACTGTTCAAGATATGGAACACCTATTCGGACCAAAGATTGCGAGTATGGTTGATGGGTT
The DNA here is from genome assembly GCA_904501625.1 of uncultured Rikenellaceae bacterium. GTDB lineage: Bacteria > Bacteroidota > Bacteroidia > Bacteroidales > Rikenellaceae > CAJGBR01. Next base: position 556 of record CAJGBR010000035.1, on the reverse strand, counting down.
GACAAAGATGGCGGGTGTGTTCAATAGCGATACATCGCAGCAGGCTGAGAATTTCCGAAAGGTCTTGTTGACATTATCAGACGATGTTCGTGTAATCTTGATAAAGATTGCCGATAGATTGCACAATATGAGAACTTTAGGTAGTATGACTCTGGCTAAGCAGATGAAAATTACCGGTGAGACAATTTATCTTTTTGCTCCCTTGGCAGGACGTCTTGGGCTGTTCTCGATAAAAACGGAATTGGAAGACCTTAGTTTAAAGTATCGCTTCCCTGATGACTTTTACACAATTAAACAGAAAATTGAAGAAACCGAAAGTACTCGTAATCAATTTATTGATAGATTTATTTCTCCTATTGTGCAGAAACTTGGAGAAAATGGAATTGATTTTGAAATTTCTGGTCGCATCAAATCAATATATTCGATATGGAAGAAAATGAAACGTAAGAATATTCCATTTGAGGAAATTTACGACATTTTCGCTGTCCGTATAGTATTTAAACCGACGACTGCTGTGCCAGAAAAATCTCAGTGTTGGCACATATATTCTTTGATT
>CAJGBR010000034.1 GCA_904501625.1 uncultured Rikenellaceae bacterium | reverse complement strand
TATCTTCGGCAAGCAACAGATCAACCTCTTTAAGAATGCGAATTGCACGCAGTGTGATATCTTCGAGGTTGCCAATCGGAGTAGGTATGATATATAGTTTTGCCATAAATCGGTTACGACAATTTTTTTATCAACATATTAATAAACGATTGAGCAGCCGGATTATCTCCTTTCCAGCGGAAATTTTCATTCAAGAAGATTAGTGCCTCATCGAGGTCTGAATATTTGTTCAGGCTGCTGACGGTATGTTCGTAGAGATTTTCATCGTTATTAAATAATTCTCTGATAAACATAAATTTGTCATTGATTCCGATTTGTGTTCTCAGATCAGAATATCCCGAAGACAACTTTGTTGCCAAATCTTTTGTGGCATTGTTACCGAGAGTTTCGTTGAGCACCTCCGAACCGTTTTTCAGCACATCACCCAAAACGCGACGTTCACCTATTTCGAGTTGAGTGACAGTTTGGGGTTCAACTTCTTGAGGTGCTGTTGTTGCACCCTTAGTCGGAGCTGAATTTCCGTAGATGCGTTCGATTATTTCGTTGTCAATATCGTCAAATAATGGATCATTTTGCACTTCTGCGACAATTGACTTTGAGGCCTGAATAGGCTCTGGTTCTTGAATTTGTTCTGGTTCAGGAGCAATTGTGTCGTTCTGAGTTTCGATAGTTGGAACTACGTGAATTTCGATTTCAGGTTCTGAACTGCACAACTCTTCATCAGATGTGTCAATATCAGCAATTGTTGACGGAATTATGATATTTTTAACATCCTGATTGTTAATGTGTTGTGTCTCTGAAGTGTGTGATTCACACTCTTTGACCAGCATCTGTTCATAGATATTTCTCAACTTCTCCATAACGATGTCGTATTCGATTTGAGGGATTTCATTGACATCATTTTTGTCTGTTAGGATATTTTTGATCAGTTCTATCTGATTGAAAATTTCTTTCAAGTTTGCCATAAAAATTCAGTTTATTTTATCGAGTGTGAAGATAATGATTTTTTCTCAATTAAAGCGTATAACTTACCGAAAAATTAAACGAACGCCCATAATCATAACATTTTTTTATTTGAGAGGTGTCATAATATTTACGGGAGCCTTTCCCGATACGAGTCAGATGATACTGTTCGTAGCCATATCGTTCGGGATATTGATTGGTCAAGTTTTTAATTTGCAGGTTTAGTGTCAGAGAGTGTCTGCCCCAAGAGATACGTTTGCCAATATTGAAGTCAATTGTGCAGCACTCTTTAAGGGGTGTGTTTTTCAGTAGTCGATCTTTGACATCAAAGTTGTCTGTAAGAGAGAGTATCCGTTCGGTTCGTCTCAGCATATCCAACTTCGTAGCCCGTTCGGAGCAGTAGTTCACACTACCTCCGATCCAAAGACCAAAGCGAGGTTGCCAATTCACTCTGGCTGTCGCAAGGCATTGCGGAGCATAGTGTAGAGATTGACCTTCGATATGTGCTATGATATTGTCGTTGAGCAGTTTGCCATCTCGGTCATCATATTGTTTGAATATTGGATCATTGGCGTATTCATATTTCCCGAATGATGCAAAACATTCGAGTTCGATATAATCTGACAGTTCTATAACAGATTCAAAATCAATGCCTAATGATTCTGTTGAGATGTTGGTTGTAACAAAATGGCTGTAACGCGTAGTTATTTCGTCATATCTGTTAAAAATCTGATTCAGTGATTTTGTCTTATGCGAGAATAGTGTAACATAGAATTCACCCCAACTGCGTTTTGCTGCGAGTCCGAACTCTGCCGAGATGGTTCTAGGTGTATTGGGTGTGTCGACAAATTTGTTTTGATTTCGAGGAGAAATCATTATATCTCTGCTCAGCGGAGCCCTGGAACCATTGTATAATCGTGTGAAGAGTTCGTATCCTGCAGCCGTAAAATAATGAATTGAGAGGGCAAATTTTTGAGTCGTGAAATTAATTTTTTGAGATTTGCCGAATGATTTTTCAGCCGGGAACATCTCTTTTTCGTAGTGACCAATTCGTTGTGTTGAATTGTGTCCGACAGAGTATTGAGCATTGATAACTAAGCCTTTGTTTCGGTAATTTGCTCGCAGTGTGCTCTCAATAAGACAATTATCCAATGAATAGTTGTATCCGAACTTGTCACCGGTAACGATTTTTCGGTTTGGTTCGCGGGTGTTATTCTGTACCATATCTCCATAGAAAACGTCATCAACAAGATATGTGTCAATGTCGAGCCAATATTCCGAGCCGAGCATATCGTCCAAGACCTTATTATAGTTGCTACGTTCGATGATTCCGTCTACCATAAATTCTGCCCTCAATCTTGATGATACAGAATGGTTGACCGAAAAATTTGTACGGATTGAATTTAATTCGGCAACTCGTTGTTCGATGATATATTTTGCACGTTTCTGAGAATGATTTATTTGATACATTTCGTGCCAATCGATCATTGCCGTTTTGGGATCTGATACCCAAAGATCAGTGATGCTCTGAGCTGTGCTACCTGTGTAGTAGGAGGGTAGATATTGATAGTAGTCGGGTAGAGGATTATTGCTGTCGAAACGTCCGAGTGCAGAATATCCCTGTTTGTCGTAGATAGCTCCTAACGAGATATTTAGTGTAGTGTTATCAGAAATGTCCCATTTATCGTTGAGATTTATCATTGCCGATTTGTTTTCGGCAACTGATGCATTTCTGTTTTTCCCGTTTTGTATTCCGATCGAAGGGCTATATCCATAGTAATCATTGTGGCGACTCTGTTTGACCAATTGGAATACTTCCTCTGTAGTGCAATATTTTAGGCCTCGTTTAGATGATGATACTATGGTTCCGAGGGAGAGTGTATTGTGTCTTCCGAGGCGAAAATCATAGTTGGCATTCAATGAGTAGTTTTCGGTGAATATGCCGTCAAAAGTATTATCTTTTCCCCATTTGCTACCTCCTGATATGTTGAACTTAGGGTCACACAGCGTAATTCCGATGGTATTTAGGCCTTTGGCCGAGGCTACTCCGTAACGCAGTGATGCACGATTGTTGCGGTTCGGACTCTGCAAAAAGAGTTGCTGTGAGCCGAAAGGGGTAATATCTTCGGTTTGAGTTGGCTTTAAATTATTAATACTCGAGATGATATTCCAGAGGTTTCCATTATTATTTAGGTTACTCATCAGGATTTTATTAATCCGGAATTGATCGAGTCGGCAGATGTCGCCACGCAGATTTACTGATATGTGAGAGAAACTGAATTTTCTCAGTCTTGACAATGATGGATTAACTCGGTTTATAAGTTGAAAATTGACATCATCTTGTTCAGGATCAAATATTAAATCATATTCATCGAGTTCATTGATCTGGACAGTCGAATCTGAGACAATACTTTGAGCCTCGGATTTTGAAATACTCAGAGCAAATATCACCAGAATAAGAAATAATATCTGTTTATTTCTCATTTTTTACTGCCTTTGAAGAAATAACTTTTCTGACGACGTTTTGCCTCTTGGTCTTTTGTAACGAAGACTTTTTCGCCTGTATAAGGATTTATGCCCGAGTATTGCATCGCAGAAGAGAGGGTCATTGGCGTTGGTGTAAAGTCCTGAATCTGGTCGAGGAAAAGATTCAGTTTGCTCATTTTTCTTGACAACTCTCTCATATGCTGTTCTGTACAACCAGGGTGACTTGAAATGCAATATGGAACCAACTGATATTTGAGATTCTCTTTCCGACAGATTTCGTGAAATTTGTCGTATAGATTCTTGAATAGTCTGAAGTCTGGTTTACGCATAAGATTAAGCACTTGGCTTTCGGTGTGTTCGGGAGCAACTTTCAACCTTCCTGAGGTATGATATTTTATCACTTCACGCAGATAATTTTCGCCACCTTCCGATTCGATGAACATATCGTATCTGATTCCACTGCCGATGTATACGTGACGTATGCCATTAATTTGTCGAACTTTATGATATAACTTAATTAAGTGATTGTGATCGTGGTTCAAGTTTTTGCAGATGGTTGGGAATATACACGATGGCCTGATACATTTCTCACAAAGCGAACGGTCTTTCCCTCCCATTTTGTACATATTGGCAGAGGGACCACCCAAATCGGACAAATTGCCTCTGAACTCCTCCATTTTGGTGATAGCCTTAATTTCGTTCAGAATAGATTTCTCGCTACGACTTGAGATATGTTTGCCTTGATGGGCCGAGATAGTACAAAAACTGCAACCTCCGAAGCAACCTCTGTGCAGATTTACCGAGAATTTAATCATATCGTACGCCGGAATTGCCTTTCCCGAGTAGCGGGGGTGGGGCAATCGTGTGTATGGCAAATCGAATGAACTATCAATCTCCTGTTCTGACATCGGTGGATGTTGAGGATTTATAATCAGATATTTATCACCTGTTGGTTCGATTAATGTTGCAGCTTCGATTCTGTTGGATTCCACTTCGAATCGGCGGAAATTTTCAGCATATTTAAATTTGTCTTTAAGACATTCTTCGTATGAATGCAGAACAATTTTCTCGTTCTCTATTGAATCGATATATTTTTTGTCCGCGAGAAATGCAATCTGTCTCAGTTTTCGCAGAGTCTTGATATTGAATCCGTTATGGACAGCTTTGGCAATTTCGACAATTGGTTTTTCGCCCATTCCATAGACCAGTAGGTCGGCATCAGATTCTGCTAAAATTGAGGGTCTGAGAGAGTTGCTCCAATAGTCGTAATGGGTCATTCTTCTCAGCGAGGCTTCAATCCCTCCAATCACGATAGGTGTATCGGGATAGATTGATCTAAGACATTGACAATAAACAGTTACTGCACGGTCAGGGCGGAATCCGGCCTGACCTCCAGGGGTATAAGCATCATCGCTTCTGAGTCGCAAATTGGCCGTATAGTGATTGACCATTGAGTCCATATTTCCAGCCGTCACTCCGAAGAATAGACGCGGTTTGCCTAACTTCTTGAAATCACGCAAATCATCTCTCCAATTTGGTTGCGGCACGATAGCCACGCGATATCCGTGACTTTCGAGCTGACGGCCTATTACAGCTGCACCAAACGATGGGTGATCAACATAAGCATCTCCCGAGAATAATATTACATCTAACTGATCCCAGCCTCGAGCCTTGACCTCTTTGGCAGATGTGGGTAAGAAATCGCTTAATTTTGCCATAGCAGTTTATTGTCAGAATAATTCACGACAGATGCGTACCATACTGTCAGGACGTCCCATTGTGTAGAAATGTATTACGGGAATACCCGCTTTTTTCAATTCATTACATTGAGCAATTGCCCACTCTACACCCACGGTTTTTACATCTTCGTCCGATTTGCATTTTCGGGCTGCATTGACCAAATCTTCAGGGAGTTCGACGTGGAAAATGTTGGGCAGTACTTCTAATTGACGCAGAGATGAAAATGGTTTCAATCCGGGAATAATCGGAACATTGATTCCTGCTGATCGACAATCCTCTACGAATTTGAAGAATTTGTTATTGTCAAAAAACATCTGAGTGACTATATAGTGAGCTCCGGCATCGACTTTAGTCTTCAAAAAACGGATATCGGTTTGGGCATCAGGCGATTCGAAATGTTTTTCGGGATAACCGGCAACTCCTATGCAGAAATCCGTAGCGTGACAATTATTAATTTCGCCATCAATATACTTGCCGTGGTTCATATCACAAATCTGACCGACGAGTTCTGCAGCGTGTGCGTATCCATCTTCACGCGGGAGAAAATGGTTTTCTCCTTTAGCCGAGTCACCACGCAGTGCCAAAATGTTATGGAGTCCCAGAAAATTCATCTCAATTAGTGCATCTTCGGTTTCGAATCGGTTTTGTCCTCCACAGATCAGATGTGGAACAACCTCTACTCCGTATCGAGCTGCGATTGCAGACGATATGCCTATTGTTCCCGGGCGACGTCGGGTAATATGACGTTCTATGATGCCATTTTCACGTTCAATGATTTTTATGTCTTCGCGATGAAAGGTTACGTTTATATGAGACGGCGAAAATTCGATAAGTTTGTCAATAGTGTCGAAAATCGAATTCATAGTCTCGCCTTTGAGTGGCGGCAGCAACTCGAACGCAAATCGTGTGATTTTATTCTGAACGGCAGTATTTATGATGTCGATAACTTTCATAATCAATTATTTGATATTGAGAGCAAGTGCCTCTTTCATTCGTTGAGAATTCATATTGCAACGACGGGCATAATCTTCGAGTTGGGGTTCGCTGATTTTTCCTATCGTAAAGTATTTGCTTTCGGGAGCCGCGAATATCATACCTGAAACCGAGGCTGTGGGAATCATCATACAACTATCTTCGGTAAGTGAAATTCCGATATTTTTTTCTACTCCGAGTATATTGAAGATATCCTTTTTGAGCAGATGGTTCGGGCAGCAAGGATAACCTATTGCTGGTCTGATGCCTGAGTTATTATTAACAGAGTATCCCCAAATATCTTGACGGACAATTCGATGCAGATGTTCTGCAAAAGCCTCGGCCAATCTGTCAGCCAGCAGTGTGACCATTATTGCCGAGTAATCATCACCCTCTGTTCGGAATTTGCTGATGATCTCGTCGAGTCCGATACCTGCTGTTACGGCAAACAATCCGAGGTAATCGTCCTGTCCTATCGGTTGCAGAAAATCGGCAAGTGAGGGATTGATGTTTTGATTTGCGTCTTGATTTCTCAGTTGCGGTAATGGAACCGAGCAACATTTGCAATTGATATTTGGGTAAACAATAATATCATCACCTGATGAATTTGCAGGAAAAATTCCGATGATGCCATTGAGGTGTAGCATTTTGTCATTGATGATATGACTGAGCATTTTTTGTGCATCATCATATAATTTCTGAGCTTCAGAACCTTTTGTCGGGTGATTGAATATTTCTGGCAAACGGCCACTGAGTCCCCAGGCTTTGAAAAAGAATGCCCAATTGATATCCTCAATGACATTGGCAATGGGATAGTCTTTAAGTTCGGTAATGCCCAATTTGTTGGGCTTGATAGGTGTAGATTCCAATTTAAGACGGTGTTGACGGGCATTTTCAAGACTCCTTAATTCGACGGAATCATTTTCCTGGTAGTATTGATTGCGTAACTCCTCTTGTTCAGCTTTAATCTTGTCAATGAATGCAGCAGAGTTTGGTGATGTCAGTTGTGCCATAACTCTCACATTGTCGGCGGCATCTCGGACGTGAATTACTACCCCAGAGTATCTTGGTGCAATTTTTACGGCTGTGTGCAACGCAGAAGTTGTAGCACCTCCGATCATTACAGGAACGTTGATGCCGTGTTGTTCGAGCAAATCTATCGTACGAATCATCTCTTCGAGTGACGGAGTAATCAGACCGCTCAATCCGATAGCAAAGACATTTTCGTTTTTTGCTTTATTGACAATATTCTCAGCTGTAACCATTACTCCTAGATCAATCATCTCATATCCGTTGCAAGCCATTACGACAGAGACAATATTCTTCCCGATGTCGTGAACGTCGCCTTTGACCGTTGCCAGCAATACTTTCACTGAGGAACTACCCGAGGTTGAATTCTCTTGTTTTTTTATGTATGGTGTAAGAATCTCGACCGAACGTTTCATTACTCTGGCACTCTTGACAACCTGTGGCAGAAACATTTTCCCCGAACCGAACAATTCTCCAATCTGATTCATTGCAGCCATCAACATCTGATCGATTACGACCAACGGTGATCCGACTTGTTGAAGAGCCTCGAGAGTATCCTGTTCGATGAATTGATCAATGCCCTTAATCATTGAGTGTATGATTCGTTGTTCGACATTGTCATTTCTCCATATGTAGTTGGTGTTTTCTGATTTTGTATCCGACTGTATAGCCTTGATTTCTGCCGCCTTTTCGATAAGTCGTTCTGTAGCATCTTGACCTCTGTTGAGTACTACATCTTCGGTCAGTTGCAATAATTCGGGATCAATGTCGCTGTAAATCTGCAACATTGAGGGATTGACAATGCCCATATCCATTCCTGCTTCAATGGCGTGATATAGAAATACCGAGTGCATAGCCTCCCGAATCGGATTATTTCCTCTGAACGAGAACGATAGATTGCTGACTCCACCGCTGATTTTTGAGTGCGGGCAGTTCTCTTTAATCCATCTGCACGCCTTAATGTAGTCCAATGCATAGGAGTTATGTTCAGCAATACCCGTTGCAACAGCCAATATATTGGGGTCGAAAATTATATCTTCAGGATTAAATCCATTGTTTGTTAGCAATTTATATGCACGTCCGGCTATTTCGATTTTTCGTGCATAATCCGTAGCCTGGCCTTTTTCGTCGAAGAGCATAACTACTGCGGCTGCACCATATTTCTTTAGCAAACCTGCACGACGCAGAAATTCGCTTTCGCCCTCCTTCAGAGATATAGAATTGACGATTGATTTTCCTTGAGTACACTTGAGTGCAGTTTCGATAACCTCCCACGAAGAGGAATCTATCATCACAGGTACGCGGGCTATATCAGGTTCGGCTGCAATACGATTTAGAAACTCAGAGATTGCCCTCTTGCCGTCAATCATACCATCGTCCATACAGATGTCGATGATTTGAGCTCCGTCATCGACCTGACTCCGGGCAACCGAGAGGGCATCAGTGTATCTTCCCTCACGAATCATCTTCGCAAAACGTGCAGAACCGGCGACATTGGTTCGTTCGCCGACGTTGATAAAGTTTGCCTCAGAAGTAATGGTCAGTGGTTCGAGCCCGGATAGAGTTGTCTGAATAGAATGTTTTTCGATAGTAGGTGGAGCATAGTTGCGTGCAACCTGAGCTATTGCTTCGATGTATTCAGGCGTAGTGCCACAACAACCTCCAATGATATTCACAAATCCCTCTTTCAAATACTCTTCAATCTCTATTGCCATTGTCTCGGGGGTAGCATCATAACCACCCATACCATTGGGTAAGCCAGCATTTGGGTGGGCAGATATTGCACACGAAGCAACACTCTTCAGTCGTGAGATAAATGGTCGCATCTGAGAGGCTCCGAATGAGCAGTTCAGTCCGACCGAGAGCAGTGGTGCGTGTGAGATTGAATTATAGAAGGCTTCGACGGTCTGTCCCGAGAGGAGTCGGCCTGCTGAGTCGGCAATTGTTGCCGATATCATTATTGGGATTGAAATATTGTGATTTTCATAATATTGCATTGCTGCAAAAATAGCAGCTTTGCAGTTCAATGTGTCAAAAACGGTCTCAATGAGCAGCAGGTCTACACCTCCGTCAATAAGACCTTTGATCTGTTCGGAATATGTTTCAACGAGTTGATTGAAACTAATGGCCCGATATTCTGGTGCATTGACATCAGGCGACATTGAACACATTTTGCTTGTAGGACCCATCGAACCTGCTACGAAACGTGGACGTTCGTTAGTCGAAAATAGGTCGGCTTGTGTTCGTGCGATGCGGGCTCCGGCGAGGTTTAGCTCGTAGACTCTGTCCGTGAGGTTGTAATCTCCAAGCGAAACAGAGTTGCTGTTAAACGTATTTGTTTCAATAATATCGGCACCTGCTTCGAGGTAGCGTCGATGGATTGATCCGATGAGTTCAGGTTGAGTCAGATTCAGTACGTCGTTGCAACCTGAGAGTTGACAACTATGATTTAAAAATAATTCACCGCGAAATTTATTTTCATCGAGTGCTGCCGACTGAATCATTGTGCCCATTGCACCATCAAGGAGCAGAATCCGCGATTTGAGACACTCTTGAATATTTTTCATAATTGTGTGATTATTTTTGTTTTACTACTTCAATTTGGAATAGTTTGTTCCACTTTTTACCTGTAACGAATATCCGTTTGGTTTGCGGGTCATAGGCTATTCCGTTCATAACGTCAGTCTCTTCCGTAATTCTGATTTTTGATGTCAAAATATCTAAATCTATTACGCCGTTGACCTTGCCTGTATTAGGATCAATGCGGACAATCTTATTACTCAGATAGACATTTGCCCAAATCTCATTTTCTATCCATTCGAGTTCGTTGAGGTATATGACAGGACCATTGTTATCAAAGACTTGGATTACCGATTCGCGTTTGAAGTTTTCGGTCGACCGTACAGTGATTCGATTTGAGCCATCGCTTTGGTATAGTTTTTTCCCATCGGTTGTGAGTCCCCAACCTTCACCGTCGTAATTGAATTCGCCCGTTTTGTCAAAAGTTTCTGCATTGAAAATGAACCCCTTGTTATTTTCCCACGTGAGCATAAATATTTTATCATCTGTAAGAGCAATCCCTTCACCGAAAAATTCAAATGATAATTCTTTGGTTTTTAGTATTTTACCTGATTCAACATCTGTGAGTAACAAACGTGATTCACCATTTAGTCCTGTACTTTCAAATAGTTTTCCATCTTTGTAGATTAACCCTTGAGTGTAAGAGTTTTCGTCGTGAGGATAACTCTTGATAATTTTGATTGTGTAATTTTCGGGAGCCTCTTTGGGAAGTATTGTGAGGGCTCCGATTTTTTTTTGACCTACGCCATTGTTATAAGCCTCGAAATAGAAAGGAATTTGTCCCATTTTACAATCTTTGGGTAGGTGAATAGTTGTGTCAGTGGCTACAACTCCGATGCGTTTATGATTCAGATATAACACTACCGAGTCTGGTTTTGCCGCACGTTCCAATTCGAACGAAAATTTCACATCGCTGTTCGGATAATTTGCCACACGAGGTGAGGGTAGAACTTTCTGAATGGGGTTTTTGTTTATGACAGATTTTGTTTCAGTTTGTTTTTGGGCTGAGTTGCCACCGAAGCACGATGCCGAAACAATCAGTATGAGTATGTAAATAAAATTGCGAACCATTATTGGTGAGATTAGTTATTAGTTTAATCCACAAAGGTAATTATTTTTTAGATAGGTATTGGTGTAAAAACAAAAAACCTCGACAATCTTAATCATTGTCGAGGTTATATGAAAAGAATCAGATTATTTTCCTGTTTCGTTGCCTGAGAATTCGAAGCCTACGGCTAGCTCATCATAATTTTTAGCGATGGCAGCAATACCGTTTGCCGTGTTTGAATTGACCTTTGATGCGATGGCTTTGATGAATTCGAGAACCTTATTTGCTGGGAATGCCAATGCTAGATTTCCGCTGCTCTTGTAGATTTGTGCATTGAACTTGCCAAGAGGATAACCTGTCGAATTGAGTATGGTCAGTGTGACAATCTCTTTTTCGTTTTCAGTCGAGAGGCTCCACGAACCTGAGATTGTTCTTGATGCCAATTTTGCAGAGAAGGTACTATCAGCAGCGAATGTGAATGTGCAACTACCCTCTTTGATTCCGACTTTTGCGTAGTATTGTGACAATTTTGCACTAACCGATTTTGTGATAGCTGCAGCACCGGCTTGTGCCAACATATTGTCACTGCCTAGTTTGATGGCGGGTTGGTAATAGGTCCAAGTACCAACAATTGTCGATGAATTAATATTATTACCCGTAGCCGTTTCTACGACTTTTGTTGCGAGTTTAAAGAGTTGATCAAGGCTTTGTGCCGAAGCTGTTCCAGAGATCATAAGAGTCAGGACTACAGCCCAAGAAAATTTTTTAATCATTTCAGGTAATTTTTAGTTTATGTCACAAAGTTAGAAAAAAATGTAATATGTTACATAAAAACGATTCGGAAATTTAGCATCTCCGAATCGTTTAAAGTCTACATATTAAAGTGCTATTAGTTACTCTTTCGTCTGATATTGAGCATAATGCCGAACAATGCTATTGCAATCGGGAATGCCCATTTCAGGAATATGTTGGTCCACAATAAGCCTTGAGGTCCGATGTTGATCTTGTCGTCAGGCATCCACGGACGGCGTACATCAACTGGAACTTCATAATTCGAGAGCCAAAAGAAGATACCATCTGCCACCATATTGTTTCTTGCAGAGATGCGTTTTCTGATACGCATAATTTCGCCGTTTGACAAGCAGTCGGCATCACCGAAAATTGCGATTCGTTGTTCACGATTATTGATTTCACGAGACATTGCGATCGCGACAGGCACCGAGCCCTGAACTTCACCCATAGCAGGGTCGAAAGTTGTAGACTCTTCTATGAAATTCAAAACCTGAAGTTCATTCCAACTCGAAGAATCACTGCAGAAAATATCTGTAACTTTGAATCCCAACTTCTGAGCCTCCGAGTAGTCGAGTCCTGCGGCCGAAGGCATTGTAATGAGATTCTTGTAGTATCTCATCGAGTTAAAATGGTAGGCAATGTCTTTGCCTGCCTCAGCTGTCGGCGTACAAATTGTCAAGTCGGGTTGGATTCTTGGATTAGATGTTGAAGCTATGGTGCCAGGCAACAATTTTACACCCAGACGATTGATCAGTTCGTTCATCGGGCCGATACGTTTAGGCTCGCACATAATCAGAATATTACCACCTCGTTCGATGTAGTTATTGAGATTGATCTCTTCTTGTTCTGAGAGTTCAGTTCTCATCTCTGCTATGACCAGAGTTGCCACGTTATCTGGTACGGGTTGTTTCAGATCGATGATACAATGATCAAAGCCTTGATTGATGAGGGCATTGCGGAACTTTTTGCGGCACGCATAGTGTGAGTAGTCGCGGTCCATAGAGTTGCGTGAAGAACGTTCTCCGTGACCTTCAACAAAACCAATCAGCGGAAATTCCGAGAGAACCAGTCGTTTGAATGCTGCTGATATTTCGGTTTCGAAAGGATGACGATAGAGATCTTCGTAAATACGCAGGAATGTTTTCTTGCCGTTTTCGCGTTCGAGCAGTCTAACCGTAGTATAGTCCTCTCCTGAAAGATCGACAATTTTGTCAATTTCCTCTTTCGAGAGAATCTTCAAAGTGTCCAACTTGTATGTTTTTGCGATGCGTACCATACGTTCACGATCGGTCAGGTTAGGATAGTTCTTGTCGAGAATCGGGTTATATGTCTTAGCATAGTAGTAGACATAATTCATCTTGATGTTCGGCAGGAAACGGAGATATTGTTCGAAACGTTTCTTGTCGATATTCATATTTCGTGGCATCGCAAAGCTGTGTTCCTGATCGAGCAGATTGACATAGGTTGTAATGGTCAACTGGTCGTCAACTCGATTGACAATGTCTTGAGAACCCTTGCTCAGAGTACGCACCTTGGTTCGGGTTGTATCATAGTATTTTTTGAACGAAGGTTGTGTACTGATCAGACCGATTACGATTACTGCACCAAAGAGGGCAACGTATCTGGCAATGTTCAGACCGATAGGATATTTATAACGGATACCACTGAGTCGGAATATTGAAAGTGTGATGAACAAGCCGATGACTGTAAAGAAATATATCAAATCGTCACTTGAAATCAAACCTGCTACGAAACTTGCCGAACGGCCGTTAATACCGAGCCAGAATGTGATATCTCTGACCAGAGCATAATCTTGACCGATATTGGGAAGTTCGCTCAGTGCTGCGAGTATTGCAAACGTACCGACAGCTGCGATAATCTGGTATGAAGTCAAACACGACATAAACAAGCCGATAGATGCGTAGGCACAGATTGTCAGGTAGACACCAAACATTCCGCATAGAATTGGCCATATATCGAATTTGTGAACGGCAAAACAGCAATAGATGACAAATACTGCAACGACAGCCATCATTACCAGAGCATAAACCATCACTGACAAAAATTTCCCCAGAATGATTTGAGTGTTATTGACCGGAGCTGCATAGAGCAATTTGATAGAGCCGCTGCTGAATTCGCGACTCATCAGACCCATTGTCAACACCGGAACATAGAAGAACAATACCGACAAAATATTGTTGTATAATCCGTTTCTTGATGCGAAGATTGAAAGTGATAGTTCTCTCAACCCTTGTTTTAATGCCTGAGCCTTGACAAAACCTTCAAACATATCGCAGAACTGCATTGTCACTTGTACCGTGAAGATGACAAGTATGAGCCACGCGACAGGTGAGAAAAATAAATTCTGAAGTTCGGCTTTAGCTAATTTTAAAATTCTTTTCATTGTTACTTCAAATTTCAGTCTATTTGCCTCGACGGCGAATCCACAGAATGATTCCGAAAATAGCGATAACTACCGGAATACCCCACAAAATTAATATCTTGGCAATCTCAAATCCGGCGATGCCGATTCGGATCGAACGGTCTATCGGATTGGGACGGAACATATTCACCGGAACTTCATCTCCGGAGAGGTAATAGAAGATACCTTCGAGGAAGGAGTTGTTTGCAATTTTAAGTCCCGTACGATTGCGGAACACCTCTCCATTGCTGATACAATCAGCATCATTGAACATAACGATGCGTTGTTCTTTGTCATTGACTTGACGAGTGAGAGTCAGTGCTGTCGTGAATGTTCCTTTGATATCGCCTTTTTCGGGATTGAATTTAACTGTATCCTCAACAAAGTCGGTTGTCTGGTGTTCAATCCAGGTGTGAATAGTGTCACTTGTCAATAGCGGTGTTACCTTGTAACCCTTGTCTTCGGTGTATTCCAAAGCAGAGACAGTTGGCATTGAGACATTGATGCCTCGATAGTACATATTCACAAACTTATAGAATATCTTCGTTGCAGGTTTAGTCAATTGTGACAGAATTAAATCTGCTTGAACACTCTTACTTTCTCGAACTATGCATCCCGGAAGTGCCTTGACTCCAAAACCTTCGGCAATTGAGTTGAACACATCCAGACGATGAGGTTCACCTGTCAGAAGCAGATTTCCTCCTCGGTCGATGAATTCCTGAAGATTCTTGTTTTCTGTTTCATCAAGTTTTTCTCGTGGATCGGCAAGTACGACAATCGAGATATCTTCGGGTACGGGCTTGTCAAGAGTGTGTGTACAAATGTCAAAGCCATTGTTTATGAGTGAACTGCGGAATCTCTTGTCTGACGAAAAGTATTCATAGTGTGAGTCACTCGTATTATAAATTGACCGTTCGCCATTGCCTTCGATGAATGCCACTTTTTGAATGTCCGAAACGATGCGTTTGAATGCAGCCGAAACCTCTGCCTCGTTGGGCAAAACATAGATGTCGTCGAATACTCGCAGGAAGGTACTCTTGCCGCTTTCGTGGACAATGTGAGTAACCATACGATTGTATTCGGGTTCGAGATTGATGACGTTTCTGATCTCGGCCGGTTTCATTACGATGTTGGTGTCAATCTGGAAGATTCGACACATATAGCGATTAAAATCTTCGAGAGATCTCGCTTCCGGATATATGTCGTACAACTGTTCATAGCGGGTCGATTCAGGAACATCAAAGTAGTATTTATACTTGATCTTAATCTGAGGACTGAAACGGCGGAATTGTTTATAGCGTTTCAGGTTGCTGTTGATGCTTGACGGAGGCAACATATAGTTGTATTTGCCGATAGCATTAACATAGGTTGTCATTGTGACATTGCCTTTGAGCAGTTTCATAATCTCCTGACTGCCTTCGGTGATAGTACACTCTTTGGTGTATGTCGTATCGTAGAAGAACATCATCTGAGGACGAGATGAGATATATCCGATAAGGAATGCCAGAATCGTAACTCCGAGGTATCTTGCCAGAGATTTGTCTCGCGGAGTTTTTTGTCGAACGTTATTCAGTCTCAGAATTGTCAAGATGATGAACAGTAAGATCAGAACGATGAAGTAGATTACGTCTTCGCTGCAGATAAGACCGTTGATCATTTCGGCAGCACGTCCGCGAATTGATAACCACCAGGTTAGGTCACGTACAAATTCGATATCTTGTGCAACGTTGCCTACGGCTGACAGAAGTGCAAACACTGTAACTGTACCTATGGCAGCAACTACTTGATATTGAGTGAGTGACGAGATGAACAAACCGATTGCCATATAGGCCAGCATCAGCAGTGTAAGACCGAGCATACCGCTGAGCATTACGGGGTACTCGAAATTCACAATCGTGCAAGATGCAAAAATTAGCAATACAGCCAGAATGCTCATCATAACGAGTCCGAAAGTTGCGATGGCAATAAATTTACCCCACACGATCTGCTTGTTGGTAAGAGGTGCCGAGTAGAGCAGCTTTATTGAGCCTGTCGAAAATTCTCGACTGATGAGTCCCATTGTCAACAACGGAACATAGAGAAACAGATATTGTTGCAGAACGGTGAACAATCCCATTCGTTCGTTGGCTAATATGTTGATGGATACGTGTGTTGTGCTGTATCCTTCTTCGGCCGAAATAACGTATGGCTGGAGCAGATTAAAAAAATTCAGACAAACCTGAAATATGAAAATGATCAGCACCAACCAAGCTACAGGCGAGTAGAATAACGTCTGTAGTTCGGCTTTAGCGATTTTTAAAGTGCGTTTTATCATTTCTTTTTACTCTTTTTCTTGTTGTAGTTTGACAGTTCTGCGAAGATTGTATCTAACGATGTGCGTTCAAGACGGATCTCCATCAAACGCCAACCCTCTTTAACTGCACGTTCGGTGATGCGCTCAACCAGAGATTCGTCGCCAGAGAACTTGATGCGGAATTGTCCTTGACCGAGATCTTCAGCATCAATAATGTCTGGGAACTCTTTAAAACGTGATACGTCTGGAGCCTCTCTGAGTTTTACGAAAATTGTATTCGGTTGGATATAGTTGTCGAAATCTTCAACAGTGCCTGCAAATACGAGTTGTCCCTCTTCAATCATACGGATGTATTTACACATAGCTTGAACTTCAGAGAGAATGTGTGTCGAGATTACAACCGTACGATCTTGTGCAATCTCTTTGATAAGGTTACGGATTTCGATAATCTGATTTGGGTCGAGTCCGTTGGTAGGTTCGTCAAGTACGACAAACTCAGGATCGTGGATAATAGCTTGAGCAATACCCACACGTTGCTGATAACCACCTGAAAGGTTGCGGATCAAACGTTTACGAAAGTGTGTGAGACCACAATACCCCAAAGCCTTGTCTACGGCAGCAGGAATGTCTTTGTCCTCAATCCAGTGAATTGCTGCACAGTGTGCAAGATATTCTTCGATTGTCAAGTCCATATACAACGGCGGTTTCTGCGGGAGAAATC
>CAJGBR010000033.1 GCA_904501625.1 uncultured Rikenellaceae bacterium | reverse complement strand
GGTACACGTGCTGATGATGACATTCCCGATTCGTATATTTCGGAAATGACAATGTTCATCTTCAAGGAAAATGGAGATCTTTTACAAGGATATTCAGACAAAACTTGTAATAATGAGTGCTCAAGTGCCATCAACATCCAGCGTGGTAACCCAACGTTCCTTGTTGACACCGAGGAGGGTATTTTGGCGGACCTCAGTGGTACTTCAAATACCAGTATGGTTTACTACAAAAATAATGCAAATGACTTGGGAGCTTGTAAAATATATATTGTAGCTAATGTTTGGCATCAACTTCAAAACAAAGTGAATAGTATCAAAACCCTCAGCGACCTTGAGAAGATTATCTACGATGCTGATGAGTCCTTGTCTATGCCAATGTCGGACGATACGCATTACCGAGGTTTCCCTATGATAGGTACCCATCTTGATGGTTCGTTCAAATTAAAGAAGGGCGATGATAACGAAGGTAATGCTGTTGCTACCATTCCTTTGAAGAAACTTTATTCAAAGGTCAATTTCACTATGCAGATTAACGCCAATCAGGTTGTTGCTAATCAGATTCCTAAGTTTACAATAAGCAAGGTAGAGGTGTTCAATGTGCCCAAAAAGGTTCGCTTGGGCCGTGAGATTGACTCCAATGGCAAGCCTGTTTATGGTACAACATCTTCAGATGACTATATTACAGAAATGGGTATTGAAGGTACTTATACGCCTTCTGATTACTACTATTATTCTAATAGTCAAGATAATGCCCAGCCGGCATTTGTTATTGATCAGTTCAATAAGAAGACTATCTACCACTCTACGTCGTTCACTACCGACGATGTTATTGAGTTTAGTTTCTATATGCCCGAGCATAAAGTTACGCCTAACACAATAACCTATCCGGCTAATATAGATGATGAGTTCAAGCAGTATTATAAGCCTGCGGGTGTAGGAGAGTCGCGCAATGGCGATGGTTCGATTTCGGCATCTAAGATTGCCACCTTCGTGCGTATCCACGGCTCATATACCGACCACAATGGTCAGATTTTGGGTGTAAAATATGATATTTACCTTGGTCAGAATAATACCGATGATTTTACCATTAAGCGAAACCAATTGCTCAACAATAAACTTATCATCACAGGTTTGACCAACCACAAGAATGCTTATCCCGACGTTGAGGGTAACGTTTCTATTGACCACCGTGTTGAAATTGATGATAGAGGTTTCAACCTCTCTATGGAGCGTACTGCTATTCTGGACGCTCACTTCGAAGTGCGACCTTTGGATATTGAACTTTCTCCAAACTCTCAGATGACAATCACTATTCCCGAGGAGTATCGTAGTTGGATTGCTATGGAAAACGATGATGCAGCCCGTAGTGGAACTAATAGTAGCCTCTATGTAAATACCAGTACCCCGCGCAAGGGTGTGCGTAAGTACTTTACGACCAACCTTGTAAGCGAACTTCAAAATGCAAATGAAGGTACTATTACCCTGTCGAACAACGTTTCGGGAGCTACGACTACTAAGACTTTCCGTATTTGGTTCTATATTGATGAGAATCCTAATGTTTATGACAAGACCGGAGCCGATGCTCCTAATCAGGATTCAGATGGTACATACATTGTAGGCAAGGAACAATATCGTAACTGCCCTATTCAGTTCAAGTATACGGGCACAGACAAGGACGGAAACACTCTTGTTAAGGATGCTATTGTAAACTTCCAGCAGTGGAACTTGTGGCGTGTGTGGAGTAGTGATGGGCAGCGCTACTACGACATTGAGCACGAGGAAGAGTACCTTAATAACTACGCATCAGACCAACAATACGGCGGAACTCAAGACGGCATGCCATGGGGGTTAGAAGGAGTTGTATTCTCGGATTACTATAAATCTTTCTACTTGGAAACAAATTTTTCGGATATATCGAATGCGCTGATGGAAACGTCTAAGCCTTATTATGACTTCTACATAACGAAAGAAGAAGCAAATAAAACATCAAATTATAGACCTTATGCCGGATGGGATTTCTCAAATGATATTATGTCGAAACTTTTATATGAAACGATTTATGATACTGATGGAAAAGTTTTAACTAATTCAAATTATATTTCTTTAATGAGATTGATTGATGATCCAAAGAGCGCAGTGGAATATTGCTATAATAAAAATAAACGCATTGACAATAGCGGAACGGTTATTGCTAAAAATCAAGATGGCACATACAATACATCAAATGTAAAATGGTACCTGCCTGCGATTGATGAAATTGAGGATATTACAGCAAGTGCTTATGACGAATTCGACAGAGCGTTTCAAGGTAATTGGTATTGGTCATCTCAGCCCGCTTTTGACAGGTATAAATATATTTATAATGCGCAATGGGGACTTGTTGACCAAGTAAGCGGATTCTTTTATCAAGATGATGTATCAAATGCACGTGCCACAAAGAGCGTTTTTAGCGCTACACAGGAGTGGATTCCGGCTGCTAGTGGCTCCGATGAATCAATTAACAGTAATACCGTTGGCACTCACACATGGACATCTAAGTTAATATGGGTTGACCATAATTATACAGCAAATTCATCTTATAGCCAAGATAATCTTGACGCAGGAAATCAATCTAGGAAAACAAGTAATCGTATCCGTGCCGTTTACCGTTCTGGAACGAAATAGTTGATAATTCCCTCATACAAAAAAGCTGGGTCAAAAGTCATTTTGATCCGGTTTTCTTTTGTTTGTCGTAAGCCTCCGAAGAAATGCATATTGTAGCGTGTACCAATACCGACCTTTGTACAAAAACGTTTTTTATCATTATATCGTTACTATAACAAAAATTTCCCAAATCCAACACGGCATTCAACGCAGAGATTTATTTTAATTTCCAATCCCATTAATAAAAATGTTATAGTAACGATATATTAATGAAAATTTTACTACTTTTGCCACACTATTCCTGACGCCACAATAGCTCAGTCGGTAGAGCAACGCATTCGTAACGCGTAGGTCTCCAGTTCGATCCTGGATTGTGGCTCACAATGCCCGCCTATTCCGAGGCGGGCTTTTTTATATCCGAAATTGTAATTAAACTTTTGATAAACATTTGATTCTGATCGTATTATACTTTCGTGACGTGAAATCTATAATTCTCGATCTTATGAATCTAAAAAATGCTTGGAATGCTATACGACAGTCAGTCTCGGGTCAACCTCAATTGGTGAAAATGGATCAGCCTGATGACTCGAAAATCGAAACAGCAATGAGTGAAAACTCTCAGTGCAATAACGAAAATGCACAAATAATTGAATCCCTTAATAAACAAGTAGAGCTGCTTGAGGCCCGAAATGCCAAATTGTCTGTCCTTAAAACAACAACAAAGCCAAAAGAGGATCCCAAAAACGATGCCGATTGGAATATTTCAAATAACCGACGGGCATATATGGACGATATGTGGTCTATCTGTGAGAGAACTTAATCTGATACCCTTTATGGTTGTAGGGAAAACAACTGAACTGTCTAAATATAAATCTATTAAATTTTGTTTAAATGTCTAAAATTATTGAAAATCCTAAATCTTATGTTGGTCACGAACTCGATACCGTTTTCTTTAGACCGATGCTGACAGGCCCGAATGCCGAGAATCTTGGTATCCGTGTATTGTATAATATGCCTGTTCCGACCACGTTGCAGTTCTGGAGCCGTTCGGCCGATATTCTTAAAACTTATTCTAAAGGTTGGCACGGAGCTGATCCGGCAGAGAAATTCCAGAAAACAATCAAACTCCAAAAAGTGAAAGCCGAACTCGGTTATTCGGCTGAAGATTATTTCTCGATGGTGTATGAGAATATCGTAGCTGCAGATGGTGTAAACCTTGAAGATATGAGTGGCTCGTCTCTCGAAGAGGCTGAAACAACTCTGTTTAAAGAGTCAATTATGGAGGCAATTCGAGCTACGATGTGGGTGGGAGATACTACACGTCAATCGACTATGAATACTTTTGATGGATTCCTCAAAAATATTATGGCCGATCAAGGTGAAGATGAAAATGAAATCAAAGCAATTGAACTCGGAGACCCAAATGAGCAAGGTAGTGCTGCAGTCGCATTCAAAGCACTCTGGGAAAATGCTTCGGAGGTTCTCAAAGATACTAAAAATCAGGGTCAACTCGTATTGCTTGTAACCTCAGATGTTTATGCAAACTATGAGGATTCATTGGACGACTCGACCGTTGAGGCTGCATATATTGCACGTCAAGAGGGCCGAAATGCACTGATGTACAGAGGAATTCCTGTGGTTGATGTACAGATTACAAGCTATTTGGCTCAATGTCAAGATCTGCCGCAGTCGTTTGCAATCCTGACAGATCGTC
Source organism: uncultured Rikenellaceae bacterium (assembly GCA_904501625.1). Classification (GTDB taxonomy): domain Bacteria; phylum Bacteroidota; class Bacteroidia; order Bacteroidales; family Rikenellaceae; genus CAJGBR01. The sequence continues at coordinate 13,050 of CAJGBR010000033.1, read as the reverse complement.
GAAATTTGGCTCTCGCAGTGAATACTACAGATTTCCCTGGTATGGAGGTCAGAATGTGGTATAACCCTGATGAAATCGAAAATCGTCAACGTGCAGTGTTTATGGCCGGTTGTGATTACCTCTTGCCGGAGTTGATCGTAGTGGCTGTACCTCAAAGTAATCTCGCTGTGCAGTAATGGTTATGCTCTCTCATTCGGGCGATACGATTGTCGGCGGAGTCCGTAAAGTCGCTTTCGTGAGAACCGAGCTGATTGATTCAATCGTGTTTGATGAGGTCGAAAATGTTTTCTCGGAGATTAGGCTGAAATCTGATGCCAAGTGGAAGATAATTTTACCTAAAGAAAATATGGCACGATTTGATCAAACCATTACGGAGGATACCGGAGTGTGGTTGATGACCCTGAAGGTGTCTTTATTGTGTAATGAAGCAGGGCGGACTGTCGCACTATCGTTGAAAAATGATATTCGTGAGGGCGTTGTGATTTTGGTTGAGTTCAATGATGGTTCGGCAATCCTGATGGGTTATTCGTCAAGATCGAAATCGAGAGTCGGTGTAAAACTTGACAAAGCTGAAATCTTAACTGCAACAACAGAACAGAAATGCTTGTCTGTCGAATCAATCTCTTTGTCGTGGAGAGATATCCTTCCTGCTAAAAAAGTTAACGTAATATTATAACCTCAAAGCGGAGTCTCTTTTGTCTGAGGACAAGAACTCCGCTTTATTTAAACATTGTATCAAAAATGACACAAAATGAAAATATTACAATAGTGCCTCTGAAATCAAAATCTACCCGAACATTTATGACAGGTGGTAGAACCGACTTGTTCGGTGCAGATTTCAAACAAAATGTGCAAGATAAAAGATGTTGGAATTGGGGCGATGATAATCTCTTTCCCGTAGGACTTGCTCAGATGGCTCGCCGATCGGCAACGCATAGGCGAATTCTGAATGATAAGGCAGATTATATTTCGGGTAAAGGATTTGTTTATGACGGTGAAGACCAAAAATTGGCAGAGTTGGTAAATATGCCTAATGGATCGGGTGAAACTCTCAGACAATTACTGAATAAGGTCGCATTTGACAAGTGTTTGTTCGGGAACGCATTTGTCGAGGTGGTGACTGATGAACGTCATTCGTTTATGGCTCTGTTTCATCACGATGCAACCAAGTGTCGATTGTGTCGTGATAACAACCACGTGTTGCTGCACCACGATTGGAAAACTGGGGCTGCGAACAATGTGAAACGTTTGGCTAAATTCCCGATGTTTGAGAGGGCTGATGATGGAACTCTCAGGTCGATGATTCACTATAAAGACTATGAGCCGATGTTCGAAAATTATGGTGTGCCGCCATATATCGCAGGCCTGAATGTGTCGACAATTGCTTATAAAACAGATAGATGGAATATTAGTCGATTGGAAAATTCATTTCAACCATCGGGAGTAATGGTGCTCGATGCTGACCTTGATAACGAAGAACAGGCTCGCGAATTGATGAAGACTGCCGAAAACAAGTTCGCAGGGAAACCCGGGCAGGTGATGTTTGTGGTGAAAAATGATACGGCAAACGACCGAAGCCAGTTTATCCCGATGAATTCAAATAATGAGGCTGATTGGTTGGATTTGCATAAACAGGCGACAGGTGATATTGTAGTAGCACACTCCTGGTTCAGATCGTTGAGTGGTTTGGATTATTCTAATGGGTTCTCGGCTGAGCGAATACTGCAAGAGTATGAGGTTGCACTCAATACGGTGATTCTTGCAGAACAGGAGGAGTTGCTCGATCCGATAAGAAAGTTGATTCGGGATATTCTCGATTGTGATGATTCGTCGCTTGAAATTATTAACCGACCGCCGACAAAGGTGCGTCCCGAGTATATGAAGGTTTGGGAGGCACGTCGTGCTGATGGACTTGACTTCGATCCCGAAGATGAATCTCAAAATATTTATCTTGCTCAGTTGAAGTATAAATAAGAAGTGATACAATGAAAATGCTTATAACCAAACAAGACGTAATCGATATGGCCTATGTGCCCTCAGAACAGATTTGCGTCGAACAGATTCCGCAAGCCGTGATTGCCGAAGCCCAATACAAATTTATCAGACCTGTGCTCAACGGCCTGTACGATGAATTGCTGGCAGGAGCTCATAACGAGTTGTGTGAACTATATGTAAAACCAGCTTTAGCATACTATGTTAAATATCTGATGATTACACAATATTCCGGCTATCTGACACTGATGCAGTCTACCGCGGCTCAGGCTGCCGTAGTCGTAGCAGACCGATTGAGAGCAGAAACACTGGCTCGGGCTTCGACACTGCTGAATCTCTGTGTGTCGATTGTCGAAGCATCATCTGATGATTACCCAGCGTACAGCCCTGCAAAAAATATCAGAAACAAAACACGTATCATAGGAGGATTCGTAATCTGATGTTTGCCGAAATATTTTCCTCAATTATGGGAGCCCTTGGCGGAATGTCGGCAACATTGCTGTTTTATAGACAGCGTAGGCGAAGAGAATCAGTCCAGACTCAGGCTCTAGAAATAGAGACAGGAATCTCATCGCTGACTGCCTACCAGAAACAGATTGACTTTATGAATCGACAACTTGAAACCGCTTTTCAACAACTCGGCAGATTGCAACAAATCATAAATGAAAATCGTGACCGTATCATCGAACTGCTCGACGAGGTGAACTCTCTGAAAATAATGCTTAAAGAGGAGGCCGAACGCAGAGAAGAGGCTGAACAAAATGTGTGTACTCTGGAAAATTGTCCTCATCGGATAAAATTGTAATATGTTTTTTTGCGACGAAGTGTTTTTTTTGAATATTAACACTTCGTCGTTAGTATTTTAAAAGGTATTCGATTGATAACGTATCGAAAAAATACTTAACTTTGTGGTCTGAAATCTAATGTTGATGCATCGGTAAAAATCGATGTATATAGTCTCTTTGAGTCATAATATTCTAAATATATTTGAAATGAACTTCATTGAAAAAACAAAAGCTAAAGCGGCAGAAAAGATTTGTCGTATTGTTTTGCCTGAAGGTACAGAAGAACGTACAATTAAGGCTGCAGACATTATCTTGGGTGAAGGATTTGCCAAAATTGTACTTATTGGTAATCCTGATGAAATCAAGAATTTGTCTGAAAAATTCAATCTGAAGAACATCAGCAATGCTGAAATCGTCGATCCTGAAAATAATCCTAATCAGGAAAAGTATGTTCAGCTTATGCTCGAACTCAGAGGTGCAAAAGGCCTTACTCGCGAAGAGGCTGAACGTCTGATTAAGAAACCATTGTATCTCGGAGCTCTGATGATTAAGGCTGGTGATGCTGATGGCGAAGTTGCAGGTGCTGATAACTTTACGGGAGATGTTCTCCGTCCTGCATTCCAATATGTTAAGACATTGCCAGGTATTAATGTCGTTTCGGGTGCATTCATTATGACCGTTCAGGATAAATCTTTTGGCGAAAATGGTATGATGGTATTTGCAGATTGTGCTGTTCATCCGAATCCGACAGCTGAAGAACTTGCTCAAATCGCAGTTTGTACAGGTCGAACTACTCGTGCTATCGCAGGTTTCGAACCGAAAATTGCAATGTTGAGCTTCTCAACAAAGGGATCTGCTAAACACGAAATGGTCGACAAAGTGGTAGAAGCTACTCGCTTGGCTAAGGAAATGGATCCATCATTGATGATCGATGGCGAATTGCAGTCTGATGCTGCAATCATACCTTCAATCGCAGCAAAAAAAGCTCCTGAAAGCCAAATTGCTGGTCACGCAAATGTCCTGGTATTCCCAACACTCGAAACAGGTAACATAGCTTACAAATTGGTGCAACGTCTGGGTAATGCTCAGGCAACAGGTCCTGTGCTGCAAGGTATGGCAGCTCCGATTAATGACCTGTCACGTGGTTGCTCAATCGATGATATAGTTAATATGGTTGCAATAACAGCCTGCCAAGCAGGAGAAAAATAGTATAAAAAATGACAATCTTAGTTTTAAACTGTGGAAGTTCTTCGATCAAATACCAAGTGATCGATATGAATGTTGCCAATGATCCGAAACTGTTGGCAAAAGGTTTGGTTGAAAGAATCGGACTGGCTGAAGGTATCCTGACTCACAAACCCGTAGGAAAAGATAAATTCGAACTCAATCAACCGATTAAAGACCATACAGAAGGTATCAGTCTGATCATTGATGCAATTACAAATCCGAATCACGGTGTTATAGCATCGTTGAACGAACTCGGTGCAGTAGGTCATCGCGTAGCTCACGGTGGTGAATATTTCGCTGATAGTGCAGTGGTTACTCCGGAGGTTATCGAAAAAATCAAAACTTGTTTCGAATTGGCGCCATTGCACAACCCCGCTAACTTGAGCGGTATCCTCGCAATCGAAAACTTGTTGCCGGGTATTCCGCAAGTGGCTGTATTCGATACATCATTCCACCAGACTATCCCTGCAAAGAATTATCTCTACGCACTTCCGTACAAATACTATGAAGATTACAGAATCCGTCGATATGGTTTCCACGGCACAAGTCATAAATTCGTAGCTAAGAAGGCTTGCGATATCTGTGGCCTCGACTTCGAAAAATCAAAAGTAATCACTTGCCATATCGGAAACGGTGCCTCAGTTACTGCTATTCTGAATGGTAAATCGTTCGATACATCTCTGGGCTTTACCCCAGTTGATGGTTTGATTATGGGTACTCGTACAGGTGAAATTGACCCGGGTGCACTGCTCTATATCGCAGACAAGGAAAATATGGATACTGCACAGTTGAATAACCTGATTAACAAAAAATCAGGTATGCAAGGCCTTACAGATATCTCTTCTGATATGAGAGATATCGAAGCTGAAGCAGAAAAAGGAAATCAACGAGCATTGTTGGCTTTGGATATGTATCGTACCAGAATCAAACGCTTTGTCGGTGGTTATGCAGCAATTATGGGCGGCGTAGACCTGATCGTATTCACAGGCGGCGTGGGTGAAAATGACCCAATGACTCGTCTGCAAGTGTGCGAAGAACTCGAATTTATGGGCGTAGAATTCGACCAAGATGCTAATAAAGGTGTTCGCGGTAAAGATAAAATCCTTAGCAAAGATTCTTCACGTGTGAAGGTTATGGTAACAACAACTGATGAAGAATTGGTTATCGCAACAGATACTTTCCGCTTGACAGGAAAATAATCGTAGAAAAATTACGATTCCCAAAAGGTAAATTAAAGAGCCTTAAAACTCTTTAGTTTACCTTTATTTTTATCTAAAGTATCGAAAAAATGCTAATAATGTGGATTATATCGGAAAATTATATAAATTTGCAACCAAAATTAAATTACATATTTTATGATAACCAACCTTAACCAAATTATCGAAGCGGTAAAATCTAAAGGAAAGAAACGCCTCGCAGTAGCTTATGCTGAAGATTCGCACACTCTGGGTGCAGTAAGTAATGCAGTAGACCACGGTATCGTTGATGCTATCCTGGTCGGTAATCCTGAAACCATCAAAAAGATTTGTGCTGAACACAATATCGATTCGTCAAAATTCACTATCGTTGAGGGTGCTAGCGATGTGAAATGCGTTGAAATCGCTGTGAAAATGATTAAAGAAGGTGAAGCTGACGTATTGATGAAAGGTCTTGTAAGTACAGATAAATATATGCGTGGTATCTTGAACAAAGAATATGGTTTGGTTCCACCGAAAGGTACTTTGAGCCACGTGACTGTAGTTCAAGTTCCGACATATCACAAATTGTTGACCGTAGCTGACGTGGCAATTATCCCAGCTCCAGATCTCAAACAAAAGATTACTATCACTAAGAATGTAATCTCTGTGGCTAAAAATCTCGGTATTGAATGCCCGAAAGTGGCTGCAATTGCTCCGACTGAACAAATGTTGGACGGCATCCAATCTTGCGTTGATGCAGCAATCTTGGCTAAACACGGCGATCGCGGTACATTCGGTAAAGCATTGGTTGACGGTCCGTTGGCTTTGGACGTAGCTATCGATCCTGAAACTGTAAAAACTAAGAAACTCGAAAGCAAGGTTGCAGGTGATGCAGACTGTTTGGTATTCCCGAACCTCGAAAGTGGTAACGTATTCTTCAAGGCTTGTACTAAGTTTGCAAAGGCTGAATTAGCTGCAATGATCGTAGGTGCAAAGGCTCCGTGCGTTTTGACATCTCGCGGTGACTCTGAAGAATCAAAACTCTATTCAATCGCATTGGCAGTGTTGTCTGCAAAATAGTCTGAAATTATGGATTACACAATTTTAGCAATTAACCCGGGTTCGACATCAACAAAGATCGCAATCTACAAGAACGAATCTCCGGTATTCGTTAAAACATTGCGTCACTCGTCTGAAGAGATTGGTCGTTATGCAAAGGTTAGTGACCAGTTTCAATTCCGTAAGGATATTATCGTAAAGGCAGTCGAAGAAGAGGGTGTTAAGATGTCAGATATTAATGCAATCGTTGGTCGTGGTGGCTTGGTGAAACCAATCGAATCTGGTGTGTACGAAGTAAACGAAGCATTGAAGAATGACTTGATCAATCCTCCAATGGGCGAACACGCATCAAATCTTGGTGGTTTGATCGCAGCAGATATCGCTAAAGATATTCCCGGAGCAAGAGCATTCATCGCCGATCCGGTAGTGGTTGACGAAATGGAAGATGTTGCAAGATTTACAGGTCTGCCAGAACTTCCGAGAGTTTCGATTTTCCACGCTCTGAATCAGAAGGCAATTGCACGTGCTTATGCAAAAAGTGTAGGAAAAAAATACGAAGAATTGAATCTCGTTATCGCACACTTGGGTGGCGGCATCTCAATTGGTGCTCACCGTTTGGGTCGTGTAGTTGATGTGAACAATGCGTTGGATGGTGAAGGTCCATTCTCACCAGAACGTGCAGGTTCGTTACCTACAGGAGCATTGGCTAAGTTGTGCTTCTCGGGAAAATATACCCTGGCTGAAATTAAGAAGATGATTAACGGTAAGGGAGGTATGGTTGCACACGTTGGAACAAACAGTGCAAAGGATATCTCAGACCGAGCTGAAGCCGGAGATGCTAAATGTGCAGCAATCGTTGAGGCTCTGATCTATAACATTGCAAAAATGATTGGATCGATGTCTGTGGTATTGCGTGGTAAGGTTGATGCAATCCTTATTACAGGAGGTATCGCTTATGACAAGTATATTTGTGCAGAGGTGGAAAAAATGGTCGGTACAATAGCTCCAGTTAAGGTATTCCCTGGCGAAGACGAAATGGGAGCGTTGGCTGAAAATGGTCTTAATGTATTGACAGGCGAAGTTGCTCCGAAAGAGTACAAGTAGTTGACAGATAGAATCGGGTGTAGGTAAGAAACTTGCTCCTGATTGTAGAATGGCGACTGAATCTAATTATAGGTTCAGTCGCTTTTTTTGTGTATGATGTTGATAATTAAATATATATAAATAAGAAAATTGTATTTCCAAATGAATTATATTTGTGCCGAATCAAAAATATTAAGATTATGAAAAAACTTTTCCTCCTTGTTGTATGCGTTATCGCATTTACTTCTTGTTACAATACAAGAATTATGGTTGGTGATGTTAATGAAAAGACTCCGGTTGTGGAGATTAATAAGGTAACCAATCATCATCTTATTTATGGATTATTACCACTTAAGGATGTAGATGTGAATCCCCAAGAATATGTCGGTAACAGAGATAGTTATATGGTTAAGGTGAATCATTCACTTGTAAATATTTTAATTGAATATCTTACTTTTGGTATTTATACTCAGACAACAACAACATTTTATGTGCCATTGAAAGATGCAGAGAATGCAAAATAATGTGCAATCAGTATAGTTAAAATTTAAAATTATGTCGAAAAATAAAGATATTGACATTAATGTCGGTAGAAAATCAGATAGTTTTGAAAGTTTAAAAAATATGTGTATAAAAAAGTCTGAGGAGTTGAAATGTCAAATTGAGATTCCTATAGGATCTTCAGTTAAAGTTACTTTTTGGACTAACGATATTCCTGAATTAATATGCGTTGGATGTTTAAGTAATAATAATGGAGAGATAAATTGTGAATTGAATTTTGAACAATCTACACTGTAAAAATTATAAATCGTATAACAAAGGCAGTCGAATATGAAATCGACTGCCTTATTTGTTGTGTTCGCGAAACAAAAATTTGTGTTATTAAATATATTTATTACATTTGCATTAAACCCTAAAATTTAAAGATTATGAAAAAACTTTTACTTCTTGTTGTTTTTGTTGTGTCGTATTCTTTTGCAGTAGCTCAAAATAATGTGACAAAATTTATGGGCGTTTCTGTCGATGGAACTAAAGCTGAAATGGTTAAACTATTGAAAACCAAAGGTTTTAATTTTCTTCCTGATCGTGATGTATTAATGGGTAAATACAATGGTGAAGATATTATTCTGACCATTCAAACCAAAAATGATAAGGTTTGGAGAGTGTTTACTTGTCCGATTGCCTCTACCGATGAATCAGGCATTAAGGTGAAATTTAATAAACTATATGAACAATTTTCTAATGATAAAAAATATGTACTGCACAAAGGCGACAAGATTAGTTCCAGTGAAGATATCAGTAATGGCCTCGACAGTAAGAAAAAATATGAAGTGTACTTTATCCAAAAAACTGACGGATCTGATAAGTTAGATGAAAAAAAATTGGTGTGGTTTATGATATCAAGAGATCGCAGTAATAAATATAGAATGATAACTGTCTATGATAATGGTTACAATGCAGATAAATAGACAGAGTCAGATAAATGTTAAAAAGTGCAGTTCCCTCATTGGGGCTGCACTTTTTTAATTGCATATTAAAGTCGTTTTTCATAATTTTGTGCTGAAGAAAATTGACAAAATGAAGAGATTGTTCCTTATAGACGCTTATGCGTTGATATTCAGATTCTATTATGCCTTCCTGAGCAGACCAATGCGTAATAGGGAAGGAATAAATACCTCTGCCGTATTCGGATTTATAAAATTCCTGAATGATATTATTCGTAACGAACGTCCAGACCTGCTCGGTGTGGCATTTGATCCCGGTGGTCCGACCTTCCGATCAGAGATATATCCGCTGTACAAGGCTAACCGTGAGGAGACTCCCGAAGATATCAGACAGTCGGTGCCGTATATTAAAGAGATTTTGTCTGCAATGGGTATCCCGATTTTGCAGGTTAGCGGTTATGAGGCTGATGACGTAATCGGAACGTTGTCTGTCAAAGGTGCTGAAGCAGGATATGACGTGTTTATGGTTACTCCGGATAAGGACTATGGTCAGCTGGTGCAGCCGAATGTTCATATATACAAACAACAAAAAGGTGCCGATGAGATCGAAATTATCGGTATGGACGAAATCTTCAAACATTACGGAATTGAAGACCCCAAACTGATAATAGATATTTTGGCTCTGTGGGGAGATGCTGCAGATAATATACCGGGAGTGCCAGGTATCGGCGAAAAGAGTGCTATCAAGTTGGTGTCTCAGTTTGGTACCATCGAGCATATTCTGAGTGATACGTCAAAACTCAAAGGTAAACAACGTGAAAATATTGAGGCTTGTCGTGAACAATTGTCACTGTCAAAACGGTTGGCAGCGATTGATTTGAATGTGCCAATCGAGTTTGATGCAGAGAGCCTGAAGGTGAAATGTCCGAATTGTGCGAAACTGACTGAAATATACAAGCAACTGAACTTTAATATGTTTCTGCGAGAGTTGGAGTCGATGTGTGGAATTCTCGAATCTATCTCAAATGGTGATTCTGTGCAACGTGATCTTTTCGGATCGGTTGTACAAGAAAAACGTGATGTTGTTGTTGAAAAGACGACATCAACTCAGGGGTCGTTATTTGGTGAAGATGCTCCGTCGGTGTATCGGACAATCGAATCGACATCGCACAGATATACCCTCGTGGCTGATGATTTGCAGTTTGAGGCAATGCTTATTGATATTGAACGTTATGAGTCAATATGCCTTGATACCGAGACTACGGGCTTGGATCCATTTTCGGCGAAACTCGTGGGAATATCTCTGGCTGTGAGAGAACATGAGGCTTATTACGTAGTGTTGCCATTGGATAATCCTGAGGTTGCTCGTCACCGACTTGATAAACTTAAACCTCTGCTCGAAAATAATAAAATCAAAAAAATCGGACAAAATCTTAAGTTCGATTATATGGTGTTGCGTAATAATGATGTGCGACTCAGAGGTGTATTTCTGGATACGATGATTATGCATTATCTGATTAATCCCGAGTCACGACATAATATGGACTTTTTGGCTAAGACTTATTTGAATTATTCGCCGATTCCGATCGAAGATATCATAGGTCGTGGTACAAAGCAGTTGTCGATGGAGATGGTCTCAACCGACAAAGTCGGAAACTACTCGGCAGAAGATGCAGATATCACGTTGCAGCTTTATGGCGTTCTGTGGAATGAACTTTCCAAACTCGGACTCGATAGTCTTTATCTTGATGTTGAGGAGCCATTGATTTCGGTATTGGGAGATATTGAACTCAATGGAGTGAAATTAGATGTTGCTGTTTTGAGGGACTATGAGGTGCAGCTTGAATATAGAATAGCAGTCCTTGAGAGTGAAATTCGTATGATGGCAGATTTGCCGACTTTGAATATAAATTCATCGAAACAACTAGGAGAAATTCTATTTGAGAAGTTGCAACTTGATCCGAAACCTAAGCGTACGAAAACAAAGCAATATTCAACCGATGAAGAGTATTTGCAGAGCCTTTCAGATAAGCACCCGATTATTGAGTTGATTCTTGAGTATCGTGGTTTGCGAAAGTTGATGAATACATATGTTACAGCATTGCCACAGATGATAAATCCGGTTACGGGCAGAATTCACACATCGTTTAATCAAGCTGTAACTGCTACGGGACGACTGAGTTCGACAGATCCAAACTTGCAGAATATCCCGGTCAGAGATGATGATGGCCGTGAAATCAGAAAGGCCTTTGTTCCGAGTGATGCAGAACACGTTCTAGTTGCAGCAGATTATAGCCAGGTCGAGCTGAGAATTATGGCGTCATTAAGTGGTGATCAGGAACTGATCTCGGCATTCTTGCAGGATAAGGATATTCATACATCAACTGCGGCTAAAATTTATCATACTCAAGAATCGGAGGTCAGTCGTGAGCAACGTCGTCGGGCGAAAACTGCAAACTTCGGTATTATATATGGTATATCTGTATTTGGACTCTCTCAGCGGCTGGCAATTCCGCGATCTGAGGCAAAGACTCTGATTGATGGGTATTTCTCGACCTATCCCGGAGTGCGTGAGTATATGGAGAGTGCAATATCTCAGGCAAAACAATCGGGATTTGTAACTACGATATTTGGTCGTCGCCGATTGTTGCCGGATATCAACTCTGGGAATGCAACGGTGAGGGGGCTTGCAGAACGAAATGCTGTCAATGCTCCGATTCAGGGTAGTGCTGCAGATATTATGAAAATTGCAATGGTGAGAGTGGCTCGTCGCTTTGAACAGGAAAATTTGAAATCGAAACTTATACTTCAAGTTCACGACGAACTGATTGTTGATGCCCTGAAAAGTGAGTTGCCACGGGTTGAGCAAATTCTCAAGACTGAAATGGAGAGTGCTGCTAAGTTGGCAGTGCCACTGACTGTTGAGGTCGGTGTAGGCGAGAATTGGCTTGATGCTCACTAATACATATATAATATAGGTATACTAATTGGCAATATAAAGCAGTGTGCCGTTTTTGATGGTTTCGATAATCTGCCGAGAATGTTCTGGTGGCAGTGCCGGACAACCCAGGCTGCGACCCAATATACTGCCTTTTGCAGCCAATGTTGGAGATGCATACTTTGATGAATGTATCACGATGCCTCTGACTCTGGCATTGTGGTTGACGCCGTGGTCAAGACCATCAAGTCTAAGTGAGTAACCATTCTTTCCTGTGTATGTTTCTGCTGTGCGGTAGAGTCCTGTTGATGTGCAGTGAGAACCAATCTTATTCGAAAACTTTTGAGCAATCAGTTCTCCGCTTGCCCGACCGTGTGCAACGTGAGAGGAGTGCAGTAATTGCTGCCGATTGACGTCAATGACAAATAATCGTTTATCGGTTGACGGTTTTTTCATATCTATTATTGTAAAAATAGAGTCTTGTGTTCCGGCATTTTTAAATCTTGCCATTGCCCGAATGAATGTTATAAAGTCTATATTATTGCGTAAACCGCAATTTTCATATATGGGCAAATAGTGAAAGGTTAAACTTTGCAGAATTCCTGTCAATGATAAAATTAATATTTTCATCTATTGCGGGGTTGGTTTTCATATAAATTTAACGCAAATCAAATGAAATTATTATGTCATTTTGTGGTTATCCTTACCAAATTGAGTAATCAAAAATGCTCGATTCCTTGAATAATTTAATGTTTAAACGAAAATCACTGAAAAAAGTTTAAAAATTTTTAAGTTGTATTTAATTGATTTATAGGTTGTTTTAAAATATGTGAATTTTTTTTTGAAAAAAAGTTTCAAAAACATTTGGTGGATAACAAAAAATGATGCAACTTTGCATCCGCAAAACAGAACAGTTCTTTAGTAAACCGAGTGACACATCGGGCTTGTTGAGTAAGACTGAAATAACGGTCTGAAAAAAAAGTTTGAAAAAAGTTGTCAAAAAATTTGGTAGATTAAAAAATTGGTTTTACCTTTGCACCCGCAATTCGAACGAAAGTTCTTCCGATTGAAAGGGAAGATGTGATGAGGGGAATGATTGAGAAGTTCGATTGCTTTTTTTGTCTGAAGAGTTTTAGATGAAATATTGTTCTTTGAGGAATTTGAGGCAGCTAAAGTTAATAATTTCTTTGAGCATTTAAGGATATAATAAAAATAAAAACAAACTTACAATGGAGAGTTTGATCCTGGCTCAGGATGAACGCTAGCGGCAGGCCTAACACATGCAAGTCGAGGGGCAGCGTGGTGGTAGCAATACTACTGACGGCGACCGGCGCACGGGTGCG
>CAJGBR010000032.1 GCA_904501625.1 uncultured Rikenellaceae bacterium | reverse complement strand
ACTTCCTGCAACAGCAGATTCGCACAATTCAGGAAGAACTCGGAGGTGATCCTGTAGACCGCGATTTGGAAGAACTGAAGGCTGCTGCATCAAAGAAAAAGTGGTCGAAAGAGGTTGAAGAGACATTCTACAAGGAGTTTGCAAAGTTGGAGAGAATGAATCCTGCGGTTGCCGAATATTCGGTTCAGTTGAATTATCTGCAACTATATGTCGAATTGCCGTGGAATGAATTTACCAAAGATAATCTTGATTTAAATCGGGCAAAGAAACATCTTGATGCTGATCACTACGGACTTGATGAGGTGAAGGAGAGAATACTCGAACACCTTGCAGTGATAAAATTGAAGGGCGATTTGAAATCTCCGATTATTTGTCTTTATGGAGCTCCGGGTGTAGGTAAGACTTCGCTTGGAAAGTCTGTCGCTGCATCATTGAAACGAAAGTTTGGACGAATCTCTTTGGGTGGTGTACACGATGAGGCTGAGATCAGAGGTCACCGCAGAACATACATTGGTGCAATGCCAGGTCGTATCATTCAGACAATTCGTCGTGCGGGATCAAGCAATCCTGTGATTATTCTTGACGAAATTGATAAGGTCGGATCAAGCAATCACGGCGATCCTGCATCTGCATTGCTAGAAGTGCTTGACCCTGAACAGAATACAACTTTCCACGATAATTATCTCGATCAGGAGTTTGATTTGTCGAAGGTGTTGTTTATTGCTACGGCGAACAATATTGCTACGATTTCGCCTGCACTGCGTGACCGTATGGAGATGATTAATGTATCGGGATATACGTTGGAAGATAAACTTGAGATTGCAAGCAAGCACCTAGTGCGTAAACAACTTGAGGCCCACGGTGTAACAGGACGTCAGTTTCGCTTGCCGAAGGATTCTATCGAGAAGGTTATCTCGGAATATACACGCGAATCGGGTGTGAGATCTTTGGATAAGCATATCGCGAAATTGGTGAGATACCGAGCAAAACAGATCGGTATGGGTGAAAAGTTTGCAATGGAAGTCTCTCCGAAGGATGTCGAAACAATTCTTGGCGTGCCGCGTTTCAGAAATGATGTTTACGAAGGCAATTCGATTGTCGGAGTGGTGACCGGCCTTGCTTGGACCGAAGTAGGTGGTGATATATTGTATATCGAATCGGCTCTGAATAGGGGTAAAGGAAATCTTTCGATGACGGGTAATCTTGGTGATGTGATGAAGGAGTCTGCGACCCTCGCATTGCAGTGGGTTAAGGCTCACGCCGAGGAGTACGGAATAGCAATGGATAAATTTACAGAAAATGATGTGCATATTCACGTTCCGGAGGGAGCAATCCCGAAAGATGGTCCGAGTGCGGGTATCACGATGGTGACTTCGTTGATGTCTACATATACGGGCCGTCGAGTGGCTGACCGAATAGCGATGACAGGCGAGATTACACTTCGAGGCCGAGTTTTGCCAGTAGGCGGAATTCGCGAAAAAATATTGGCAGCAAAACGTTCGGGAATAAATACTATAATCCTGAGTGAGGAGAATAGAAAAGATATTTCAGAAATTAAGGCTGATTATATCAAAGATATGACATTCAAATATGTAACATTCATTGAGGAGGTGCTTGAACAGGCACTCATCGCTGAATAATGTTTGAATCGAAATGTTAGGAACGGGTAGTGTTAGAAAGACGCTACTCGTTTTTTGTTGAAAATAATAGAGGAGGGATAGTCCGTAGAGTTGTTAATAATCGTTTGATAAGTTGTTGATATATATTGTAATTTGTTTATAATTAGAGGATTATTAGTTATGAACAATTTTGCTAAGATGTTGATAAGTTGTGATTGTCGGTCTGAGTGAAATTATCGAAATCGAATCATGAAAAACTATTGTTTGAAGATGTTCAGAAAATGTTGTCCGTTGGTTGAATATATTTTTGAACAACAAGAAAAAATCGTTATCTTCGCAGGTAGTTTAGACAGACATTTTTCGTAGAATTTTGCGGCTACAATGAAGCAAATGAAAAGAATACTTTTTGTCGTATTGGGCTTATGCGTATTATTGCTTGATATTGAACCTGTTAAGGCTCAGTTTAATAAGCAGTATTTCTACTATATGGGTCGTCGTTTTATCGTAAATTCCAATTACGGAGAAGCTATCGAGATGCTCAACACACTGCTCAGATATGATGCAAGTGTTCACGAAGCCTTCTTTCTGCGTGGCGTAGCAAAATATAATCTTGACGACCTGGTAGGTGCTGAGATGGATTATACGAGAGCAATCAAATTGAATCCAGTTTTTACACTTGCCTATGAGTATCGAGCCATAGCCTATGCTCGTTTGGGTAACTACGATCAGGCGTTGAGAGATTTCAGAGAGGCGATAAATCTGCGTCCCGATCAGCCGAGTCCATATTACAGCCGAGGTGTTACCTATCTTCTTACGAATCAGTTGGACGAGGCAATACAAGACTTTAATCAGTTTATCAGAATGAATGATAGAGTGGCTGAGGCATTCATTAACCGAGGAACCTGCTATTTGCTCAAAAAGGATACTGTGGCAGCAATGTCCGACTTCAATCGAGCGATAAAAACAAATCACTATAATCCGGATGGGTACAACAGACGAGGTGGGTTGTATATGGTTATGGAGAGATATGATTCGGCAATGGTCGACTTTAATAGCGCTATCGCAAATGATAAGTCAAACTTCATAGCACACTTCAATCGGGCTTTGGTTTATGCCAATACAAATCGACCTGTTAATGCAATTGAAGATTTGAATAATGCAATCCAAATCGACTCGACAAATTCACTGACATATTTCAATCGTGCGATATTGCGGGCTCAGATCGGAGACTACAATCGGGCTCTCGATGACTATGACCGTGTGGCAAGACGCAATCCGGGTAATGTGTTGGTGTTCTATAATCGTGCTGCATTGCAGACTCTGTTGGGAAATGAACGTGAGGCAATAGAGGATTATTCTCGTGCCATTGATTTATATCCCGATTTTGCCAATGCATATCTTTTACGATCCGAGTTGAAACGTAATCTCGGTGATATGAAGGGATCGAAACGAGATTATGATGTGGCTGTAAAGAAGATTGCCGAGTATCAGTCAAAACTTAAAGATAGTACGTTTACGAGTTTTGCAGATACTTCCAAAAAGTTTAATAAACTTTTGGCATTTGATTCAGAATTTGGTTCGAATGAAATGTCCGGAGATATTGCCTCGTCAGCTCAGAGAGTGGATATCAGTCTGATGCCGATGTTCAAGTTTACATATTACGAACAAGACTCAACCTCTGCTTCCGAACAGAACGGATACCAAGATGTTGGTGTGGATAAATTCTTGGCAGAACTGAATCATAATGGAATATGCCTGACAAATAAAGTTTCGAATATTGATCCTCAAAAAATGATGAAAATCAATATCGAAAATGAACAAAACGTCAGAAATACTCCGAATGATTGGGTTGCACAACTTAAATATGCAGCATCTCAGACTCTTGTGCGACAATATACAAGTGCTATTGCGACCTTTGCCGAGGCGATTCGTCTGAATCCGAATAACCCGTATATATATCTGTGTCGCAGTACAACCCAAAGCGAAATGATAGATTTTATATCTTCTATAGATAATAGTTACCAGAAGATAGTCATAGATACCGATCCTGCTAACCGCCTGAGAAATTCGTCATCACGTGTTTATAACTATGACGAAGCCGTTGCAGACCTGAATCGTGCTGCCGAATTGTGTCCCGATTTTGCACATATATACTACAATCGTGGTAATCTGAAATGTCTTTCGGGTGATATGCCCGGAGCAATTGAAGACTATACTCGTGCAATTGAATTGTATCCATATTTCGCAGAAGCATACTATAATCGAGGCCTTGTACAGATTTACCTCAAGGATACGAAAAAGGGATGTTTGGATATCAGCAAGGCGGGAGAACTCGGCGTCGAACAGGCTTACGAGGTGTTGAAAAAATATCAGCGTGCAGGATTAGGTACAATAAAAAATGAAAACAATAAATAACAAATTACTAAACTAATAAAAAAATGAGTGAAAATCTTAAAAAAAATCTGAGCGACTCGGCAGCCGTAAGATGGATGGTGCTGTTGTTGCTGGCATTTGCGATGTTCTGTTCATATATCTTTATGGATATTCTGTCGCCGATTAAGGACCTTATGCAGTCAACCAGAGGTTGGGATTCGACTGCTTTCGGGACAATGCAGGGTTCTGAAACATTCCTTAATGTATTTGTGTTCTTCCTGATCTTTGCGGGTATCATTCTCGACAAGATGGGAGTTCGTTTTACTGCAATTCTTTCTGGAATTGTAATGCTTGTAGGTGCTGTTATTAACTGGTATGCAGTAACCGAATCGTTTATCGGAAGTAACCTCGAAGTGTGGTTCAATGAAAATTTGAACTATATCCCTGGTTTCGATGAACTCGGAATTTCTCCGTTCTACCGCGGAATGCCTGCTTCTGCAAAATTGTCTGCAGTCGGATTTATGATCTTCGGTTGCGGTGTTGAAATGGCTGGTATTACAGTGAGCCGTGGTATCGTAAAATGGTTCAAAGGTCGTGAAATGGCTTTGGCAATGGGATCTGAAATGGCATTGGCTCGTTTGGGTGTTGCTACTTGTATGATTTTCTCTCCAGTGTTTGCAAAACTTGGTGGTGATATCGACGTTTCTCGTTCTGTGGCATTTGGTGTTGTTTTGCTGATGATTGCCTTGATTATGTTCGCAGTATATTTCTTTATGGATAAGAAACTTGACGAACAGACAGGTTTGGCAGAAGAAAAAGATGATCCATTCAAAATCAGCGACCTCGGAAAAATTTTGTCAAGCAGCGGTTTCTGGTTGGTAGCATTGTTGTGTGTACTCTATTATTCAGCAATCTTCCCGTTCCAGAAGTATGCAGTAAATATGTTGCAATGTAATTTGACATTTACTGCTGTTGATCCGAATTCATTCTGGGCAACAAATACAGTGACAATTATCCAATATGTTATTATGTTGATTGTTGCTGCAGCTGCATTTGCAAGTAACTTCTCTAAAAATAAAAATATGAAGTGTGGCTTGCTCGTGTTGGCTGTAATTGCACTTGTTGTGTTCTGCTATATGGGTTATATGCGTCAGAGTGCAGAGACAGTGTTTGCAGTATTCCCATTGTTGGCAGTAGGTATTACTCCGATTTTGGGTAACTTTGTTGACCATAAGGGTAAGGCTGCATCAATGTTGGTTTTGGGATCATTGTTGCTGATTGCTTGCCACCTGACATTCGCATTCGTACTGCCGATGTTCAAGGGTAATGCTGTTGGTGGAATCTTTATCGCATATCTGACAATTTTGGTTTTGGGAGCAAGTTTCTCATTGGTTCCGGCATCTTTGTGGCCAAGTGTTCCGAAACTTGTTGACTCGAAGATTATTGGTAGTGCATACGCACTGATTTTCTGGATTCAAAATATCGGTTTGTGGTTATTCCCGTTGTTGATTGGTAAAGTTCTGGATAAGACTAACCCTGAATTGGTTGAAGGTCTGAAGAATGGAACAATCACTCCAGAACAGGCTGCCGTATCTTACAACTACACAGCTCCGCTTGTTATGCTTGCTTGTTTGGGCGTAGCTGCACTTATTCTCGGATTTGTGCTGAAAGTCGTCGACAAGAAGAAGGGTCTGGGACTTGAAGAACCTAACATTAAATAATGAAATTTCGAACAGAGTCTACATTAATTGCAGACTCTGTTCATAACTAAATATTATATGGAAGAAAATAAACTTAACACACGTTTGCCCGATAATGCCTATCGCGAATTGGCTCCGGGTGAAACTTATGAGCCTATTATGGCTGAAAACAGCAAACCGAAGGAGGTTACGGTATATTCAGTTTCCTTTGGTATCATAATGGCAATCATATTCTCAGCTGCCGCAGCATACCTCGGACTCAAAGTGGGACAGGTATTCGAGGCTGCCATTCCGATTGCAATCATCGCAGTAGGAGTCGGAAATATTGCAGGTAAAAAGAATATGCTCGGACAGAATGTTATCATTCAATCTATCGGTGCAAGTTCGGGTGTAATTGTTGCGGGTGCAATCTTTACATTGCCAGCTCTTTATATTTTGGGTCTTGAAGCTCAATTCTATCAGATTTTCATCTCATCGTTGTTGGGTGGTCTGTTGGGTATTGTGTTGCTGGTACCATTCAGAAAGTATTTCGTGAAGGATATGCACGGAAAGTATCCGTTCCCTGAAGCAACTGCTACAACTGAGGTGCTTATCTCTGGTGAAAAGGGTGGTAATCAGGCCAAACTCTTGGCAGTCAGTGGTCTTGTCGGAGGTTTGTATGACTTTATCATCAGTACATTTGGTTGGTGGACTGAAAATGTTTCGAGTCGTCTTTGCGAATGGGGTGCTGCCGCAGCCGATAAGGTAAAGGTCGTTTTCAATCTTAATACAGGTGCTGCTGTTCTTGGCCTTGGTTATATCGTAGGTTTGAAATATGCTGCGTTCATTTGTGCAGGTTCATTCTTGGTATGGTATGTGATTATTCCTGTGATGGGTAGTTTCGCAGAATTCCAATCAATGGCTCCCGAACAGATGTTCTCGGATTATGCTCGTCATATCGGTATTGGCGGTATTGCAATGGCAGGTATTATCGGTATCGTTCGTTCATCTGGTATTATCCGTCAGGCTGTAGTGTTGGCTGTTCGCGAACTCGGTGGTAAAAAGGTTGAGTCTGTCGAAAGCCGAACTAATCGTGACGTGAAGATGAAGATTATTCTCAGCGTATTGTTGGCTACATTGGTTACGATGTTCGTATTCTTCCAATTCGGCGTGCTGAACAATGTCTTCCAGACTGTTATCGCAGTGGCTATAGTATTCGTAATCTCGTTCTTATTCACAACTGTTGCAGCAAATGCTATTGCAATCGTGGGTTCAAACCCTGTTTCGGGTATGACATTGATGACATTGATTCTCACTTCGTTGGTGTTGGTATCAGCTGGTCTTAGCGGAACAAAAGGTATGTCTGCTGCAATGATTATCGGTGGTGTGGTTTGTACAGCACTCTCAATGGCCGGAGGTTTCATTACAGACTTGAAGATTGGTTATTGGTTGGGAACAACACCGTCACGTCAAGAGGCTTGGAAGTTCTTGGGAACAGCAGTTTCTGCAGCTACTGTAGCAGGGGTAATGATTGTCCTGAATAAGACTTATGGATTCGTAGGTGAAGGTGCATTGGTTGCTCCTCAAGCAAACGCAATGGCTGCCGTTATCAAACCGTTGATGGAAGGTGGTCATACTCCGTGGATGCTCTACTTTGCAGGTGCTGCATTAGCTTTGATTCTGACAATGATTAACATTCCGGCATTGGCATTCGCATTGGGTATGTTTATCCCGTTGCAACTGAACGTTCCTCTGTTGGTCGGAGGTTTGATCAGCTGGTTCGTAGCAACTCGTTCTAAAGATGAAGCTCTTAATAAGGCTCGTCGTGAACGAGGTACATTGATTGCATCTGGTTTCATCGCCGGTGGTGCATTAATGGGTGTTGTTAGTGCAGTCTTGAAATATATTGGCGTAGATTTGTTTGCTAAGGTTTGGAATGCATCTAAAGGTGCTGAAATGCTGGCAATTGTAATGTATGCTGCAATCATTATATACTTCATTTGGGATTCAAAAAGAGCCAAAGCTGAAGAATAATTAATATATATCTGATCGAGGTTGAAATTGGTCAACCTCGGTCAGTTGTTAAAAATGTTTTTAATTATGGGTCTGTTAGAGAGATTTTTGCAATACGTATCAATTGATACACAGAGTGATGAGAATAGCGAAACATTTCCATCGACAAGTAAACAGTATGATTTATTGAATCTGCTGGCTGAGCAGATGAAACAGTTGGGATTGACTGAAGTAGAAGTCGATAAGAATGGTTACGCAATGGGATCAATTCCGGCAACTCCGGGCTATGAGGATAAACCTGTAATCGGATTTATTGCTCACGTAGATACGGCTCCGGATATGTCAGGCAAAGATGTAAAGCCTCGTTTGATTGAGAATTATGAAGGCGGAGATATTCAGTTGAATCCGTCACTGACAATGTCGGTTAAGGAATTTCCTGAGCTCCTCAACCACGTAGGTCACCGACTGATTGTGACTGATGGTACAACTTTGTTGGGTGCTGATGATAAAGCCGGTGTGGCTGAAATTATGGACGCAGCAGAGTGGTTGATGGCTCATCCTGAATTTGCTCACGGTAAGATTCGTTTGGGATTCACTCCGGACGAAGAGATAGGTCGTGGTGTAGACTTCTTTGATGTAGAACATTTTGGTGCCCGTTTTGCTTATACATTGGACGGAGGTCCTATTGGTGAACTCGAATATGAAAACTTTAATGCTGCAAGTGCCAAGTTCTCGATTCAGGGTCGAAATATTCACCCAGGGTATGCTAAGAATAAGATGATAAATTCGTTGCAGATTTTGTGCGAAATAAATTCTATATTGCCTGTGGCAATGCGTCCTGAGTACACTCAAGGTTACGAAGGATTCTACCACTTGGTAGGAATGAGCGGTGGCGTTGAAACTGCAGAAATGAGTTATATTGTTCGTGACCACTGTCGTACAAAATTCGAGCAGAAAAAGGCATTTTTGCAAGATGTCACTGCGTTCTTGAACAAAAAATATGGAGAAGGTGTTGTTACGCTTGTTCTTAAGGATCAGTACTATAATATGCGTGAACAAGTTGAGCTCCATCCAGAGGTTGTAGATAAGGCTATCGAAGCGATGAAGTTGGCAGGTGTTGAACCTGTGATTAAACCGATTCGTGGAGGTACTGATGGTGCACGTCTGTCATTTATGAATCTGCCTTGTCCGAATTTGTTCACAGGTATGATGAATTTCCACGGCAAGTATGAGTATTGCTCGTTGGATACAATGGAAAAAGCTGTTGAAACAATTTTAAATATTGTGAAACTCTGGGCTAAATAATATAGCTTTTCAGATAAAGATGAAGTCCGTTTTGGACTGGCTTTCTTCGGCGGTGAAATTCAATTCACCGCCGAATTTGTTTATTTACAATACGCTGTGTGTTTGTGTTGTGAAATGTTTTTTTGTTTTTGAAATTTTTATCTGTCATATTTTGACAGGTTTGAGGTGTAAAAGTCATCCACTCCGATTTACTTATATATTTTACCATCATTAAGTTTGTTATACGTTGCCAAACCACCAATTGTTGCACCAATACTAAAGGCGACTACATATCCAGCATTGGTTGGTTTATATCCAAATAACTTACCTCCTGCCTTGTACGCTCCGCAAAACAGCCCTCCAAGTATTCCCCCTGCTCCAGCACTAGTTGCTATTGGATGCTTGTATGCTTCAAATTCTAATGTGTTTATCGCTCGTTTTAATTTGCTTTCTTCCCAATTACCTTTTTCTTTAATCTTATTTTTTACACGATCATTATTGGATGAATATGAACCACCTCTATGTTTTATATCATGCTGTTCTTTCCTAACTAACTGTATTTCACAATCAGTAGTCGTTCCATTAACACTATTACTATGCGTATGATGCAATACAAGCCTATCTGATATTACATCTTTCCCCGCTTGTAAATTTGCAATCTCTTCAGGCGTAAGGTTGAGATCATTAAATTTTTTAGGATTAGCAATATATTCTTTATATAATAATTTTGCCCCCATTCTCATTTGTTCCTTATAACCATCTTTGGAATGTTCACTCCAGAACTTCTTGCTATTTGCCCCAGGTACACAGACTCTCGGTCCACTAAATTGAGGGGTGTTTACAAACTCTACGATGTTTCCATCATAATTTTTCACTTCGGTTTTCAACGGGACATCGTGCGATTGTCCTCGTAGTGAATTAATTTGGGTTCGCTTCATTTTATTGTGGTTTTTTACGGTTTCTGCCTATAATTAAAACATCTTTTATGCCATTTCGTAATTAGTTATTTTTAGCGACATTTTGGCAGAGTCTATTGTCAATATGACAAATTTTCTTTTTATCCTCATCACGATTTGACAGGGGCGTGCTATTTCTTTGTGGCGAAATTTAATACTTCATTGCTATGAAACATAGAAAAACGCACATTTGTATTTGGCGTTACAGCACCGCTAACCATCTTTACTTTCCTTGCCTCCATTTCGGTCGATGCACACTCGTTGGGGGAGATTGCCATCCACGAATATACCCACCATGTCCACTTTACGGGGCCTCGACGCATTAGCAAAAAGTGTGCTCCTCACAGTTCAAATTTCTGGCACATCTACTCGGTACTTATGTCAAAAGCGATAGAAAAGAGCCGTTATTCAGACGGCTCTTTTCTCTTATGCTTCTTTCGATGCAATGATGTAAGCGATAATCGCATTAACTTCTGCTTTTTTGTTGAATCTCCCAAATTTGTATTGGAAAGATGACCATATTTATTGATTAATTGTCCGATTATTTCTTCGAACTTGCAGATTATATTATTCAATAATTTTTATTGGAAATTTTTGTGTGATGACACCTGTTCCTCCTGATTTAACAAATTCGTATACTCCTTCGACGTTTACATCAGCTTTCACTGAAACAACAAAAACTCCTGCAGCCAAATCTTTTTTGCTTGCTTTGACACCGCAAATCTTTGCACTGGCAATCTGTCCTTTTTTGAAAATGAATGCGAATTTAACAATCTCGCCTTTTTTTGCACCTGTAGGAGCACTTGAATAATAGCCTTGTTCAATTTGTGGATTCTTCCAATACATATGGCATAATGATTTGAGTTGTTGATCCCAGTCCATCTTCTGGAACTCACTCCATTCTTTGAATCCCACTTCTCCTTTTGTTGTGTATGGAATATCTACTTTACACTTTTGGGCATCATTCGCTTTGTGCTGAGGGCCATTAGCAACGATTGGATTTGAGATGGCAGCCATCATTAGAACAGCAATCGTAGCTGTCAAAATCCTAAATTGTTTTTTCATTGTGATATAATTTTTAAAGTTAAACTATTTCTTGTTGTTGAATTTATAAGCAAATGAAATTGAGTAGTAATTGGTTAGGCATTTATCCATAACACTACTAATACCTAATGTTGTTTGCATAGTTCGCCATTGATCATTATTGCCCAGAATGTCAATTGCATTCAGACTGATAACTCCCATTCTGTTCTTGAACACTCTCATACCAACTCTTGCATTCAGGGTGTGAGATTCGCGATTGATGACCGGAGTGTTATAGAAGTTCATCAAATAGGCTACCTCTATCCTTAATCGGTTAAATAAATCTCCGACTGCATAGAACGATGTTTCATTTGATATTCCTGATTCTGATGTGTCGTTTGCGGATCTGGTGTAGATATAATTCAGTCTGTTTTTCAGAGAAATCCTGAACGCGTATGAGAAATTAGAGGTAAATTCGAAGATGTGCGATATAAAATGATTGTTTTTATACTCCTCTTTTGAATTATACTCTTCATAGTCTCGATCGAATCTGTATTCGAAACTATTGCGAAACGTTCCGACATCCATTGCATTGTGATTTATCCCGATTTGTCCTGAAATCTTAAACTGACTCGGACCATTGAAAGGAGTAACGAGAGATGCTCCAGAGTTGACGACGTAGTTGTCATATTGAGGCAGGAGCGTTGATTCTGCATAATATGTTCTGCGATATGTTGTTCCGTCTTTAATATACATTGCATTGACTGTGAAACTCATCGGGAAGTTAAAAATTTTTATAAATCTTGACAGATTCAACTGATAATATTTTGCAGGCTCAAGATTGGCATTACCGACGACAAGATAGTATGGATTCGATACGTTTAATTTGTTTGATAGCGAGCTAGCTAAAGGTAATTTGTTTGTTTTACCCAGTGATGTATTAAATCCCAATAATTTGGCACTCACAGAAAATTCTATTGTATTGAAATTAGCATTCACATTATTATTGCTCTCTTCATTCTTTAAGTTGTCACGATTGAAACTTATGCCAATTTGGAGATTTTTGCTCAAATTTGATCCGATTCCGAAGCTGAACTTCTGTTGAATATTGTTTTGGTCAATCGAATATAGTTCATTGACTTCTCCCGTAACTCTATCGTATGCAATCTGTTGGTTATCATCACTCTTATAAGAGTGACCGAATGTAAAGTCTATTGCTTTGTTGTTATACTTTTTGAAATTATGACGATACTGCAGACTGCTATTAGTAGTTATCGATGGCTTTTTGTTATCTAAATTTACGAGTGTTATGGTGTTTAGATTTGAATCGTTTACATCATTCACATCTTGCAGAGAAGTTTGCATCATATTGCTGTATCGAATATTTCCCTTCAAAGACAACAGATTGTAATTATTTAATTTGTGACTTAGTTTGATATTGAACGGAATAATATAGGTCGACATCTCAGAGTTTGACTCATTATTAGACGATGATATAACAATGTTGTCACGAGTCATTTGTCTGAATTTGTTGATAACCATCTCTGTTTTTGTATAATTGACAGTGCTATTTACATCGAATACCGTATTGGGATTACTGGTTAATGACATCGAGAATCCTCCACTCAGCGAATGTCCATCAGATATATTCGATGTTACGTTGCGTTGTATTTGAGAGTCAAAGTCATCATTTTTAAAGTAAGATAACTCATTTATATTTGAGTTTTCGACTTTTGTATTGTTCCACTTGAGATTTACTTTATACTTGTCTTTTTTCTTGTTTTCGATGTTGTAAGCCAGATTGGCATATTTTTTATCGGCCGGATTTGAGCCCACAATAAGCAATGTGTTTTGTGGAGAATAAAATGCTGAACTTTGTGCAATATTTGATAATGCAGATTCGACAACAATTTGACGAGGTTCGCTATATAGTCCGATACCACCACCCAATACGTATCTGTCATTCAAATCTCGCTGTTCGCTATTTTTGCCATTAACGCCGCTTTCAGCAACCAGATTTCCGGCTGTATAGTGGTCGAAATCCTCGACGGCAAAAATATTCATTCGTTTGCGTTTACCACCTTTGTCTAATGTTGTGCGTTGAGCCAACTCGTCATCTTCCTCAAATACGTCGATATATGAGGCATCTTTAGCGTTGAGCAAATAGTATGGAGCTATGTTGTCATCGCCAAAAATCTTTTTGTCGTTGATGGTGACTAAACTGATCACATCACCTTTGTATGAAACTGAACCATTTGGGTTTACGGTGAGTTCAGGAACCTGTCGCAGGATCTCAATCAGAGCATCGCCTTTCATAGTTTTGGCAACCGGAGCGACAATACGCAGAGTATCGCCTTTTAGCAGGCTTAATCGTTGTCTTGCCCTTACGGTAACTTCATCGATGTTAATATTGTCAACAGAGAGCTTAATCTTGCCCAAATTACAAGTAGGCTCGGCTTTGTCCAGATGAATTGTTTTTAACTTATAGCCTAACATTGAGATTTCAATTCTGCTCGGACAAAAATTGTATGCTTCGAAATTGAATTTCCCTGATGTATCGGCTATGATCCATTGTGAGGTAAGTCCTGTTTGTAACTTTGATACGAGGTGAATCACAGCCTTGGGCAGAGGTGAGAGATCTGTCGAATCGACAATCTGCCCAATATATTTGATCTTCATCACATCTTTAGCATATCTTTCTTTTGTTGAAATGACTTGAGCCTGGGAGAATGAAGTACAAACGGATAACAAACAGAGTAATGTTGTGCAGAAACGTATCATAACCTATTGTTTTGCTGAATTGTGGTAATAATCAAATAGATTGTCCAATAGATAGCAATACACGACAACAATATGATTGTTTTGTGTACAGATGCCAATGTCAGAGCTACCAAGGCCAGTGTCGTAAAGAATCCACTTTTGAAGTGAGGCAACATATCAGTCTTGTAAGTTGGATCAGAATGTTTTTTTGAAAGATGGCCTAACGTATACGAAAAGAGTAAGAGCATAAGTGACCAATAATATACAGTGGGGATTGTTTGACTAGCTGATTGACTTAAGGTCAAAACGTTCGAACTGATAAGAATGCATATTATCGATAATGCAATAACAAGCCAACCTGACACTCTAAAAATGTTGATGATTGTTTTGTGAGATTTGTTTGTTTCCATAAATTTAAGGGGATTAAATTTATAATTCGGAAGTTAAGGGGTGGCAATCACACTCCACAATTGCCACTTCAATTTTTGTTATGCTAAACAAACGCCAATAATCTGTTGTTTGTTTTACGGTTCAAGATGCGTTCTTTTTTAATCGAAAGCGAGTTAGCGAGTAGACCGAGATTATTAATTACGGGAATTTTTGCATTGCAAAAATAACTCATTGAGTATGCAACTGCTATGTTTAGGGCAAGTTCTACAATTAAACCCGCAACCGGATTTACAATAACAACGAGTTTAAAAAATATATAAGTTACTAAAGATGCAACGCAAGCCTCAAGAAGCAAAGGTTGAAAACGTACAAGGAATGAGTCTCCTGTCGTGGCAGGTTCTGCAAGAAGTAAATCACTGGGTGCATATCCCTCAAGCGGTGTATACCCATCTCCCCATTCATATCTAAATCCTACTATTTGTCCATTCGAAACAGTGAAGGTTCCTCTTTGTTCGATGTCTTCAGGATGGTTAATAAAAACATTCCACTCAGAATCAGATAAATAGGGGGTTTGTGCGTTAACATCAAATAAACATAATGAGAGTGCTAACGCTAAAATTAATTGTGTAAATTTTAATGTTCTCATTTCTACTAACATTTTAAGTTAAACTATATGTTTTCTGATGGAGTGTCATTAATGTCTTTGTGCAAAGATGTTAATTATTTACTCAAAATCCAAATAAATGCAGTAAAGTAAATAAAATTTTATAAATACAAATTTTTACCGAAGATAATATTAATTGATGTTGCTGAGAAAAGAGTTAATAAGCATATTACATCCGATTTCGTGATAAAATTATCCCGATTCGAAATATTTGTTTTTTGAATGTCAACACGCTGGTGGTGCAGTCAGAAAGAGGCAGAACCACCCAAGGTTATTGATGAAGATGTTTTGAAACGATTATGTGATGAGTATAGATATAGGCGGGAGTAAAGTACCCTCTCCTCATTGCTCGACATCTATATTCGATATGCCTCATTTGGAGATTTCTTCTATGGAGAGCAAATCTATATATTTTCTTGTGATGATGAATGTGAGTCGCAACATAATCAGGGGAGGATCGCCTATTTTAGAGATGAGTGCTTTGGTCGAGACTATGCACGCGGAGTGTTTTTGCTGGGGTTAGAACACTGTATAAAGACACCATTATACTGGCGAAGTGTGTCATATCAAGTTTAATGGTTACGAGTATGACTTCGCTTTGGGAACATTGGTGTTGTATTTTCGATACGCTTTTGTTTTATACAACCTATAAGATTGCATAGACTTAACACGAGTCGGTACACTATTGGTTGGATAAGGAGGCGTTGCCCGAAAGATTAAATTGTCATTGTGGAGAGTTTCTCGGCTTATATAATTATAACATAAAGCAAAGGTTGCTTATGGCAAAACACACTCCAAATTTTTATCAAAATCTATTGCCGTATCTTGTTTAAGATGAGTTAGGCGCGGAATATAAATTATAAATGCTCATCATCATTCATAACCGTTTATCAAATTATTCCGCACTATTTCGACCCCGACTCAAAGCTATTTCCAATGTTACATAATTTGTATTTACATTTTTTGTTACAAACCATTTTGTTAAGAAATTACATTTTGCACTCCAAAATATAACCTCACATTTCAAGACACGCTACTAAATAAAAAGCATACGACCTTTTGAGGATACTATGCTTTTTTAATGTTTGGCAATTTTAATTCAGATTAAAACTTTCTGATGCGAGATTTTTCATTCCGTGGCTCTTTGGTGTTATCTCAACGTTGAGTATGTGTGATTTTTTACCTCGAATTTTTAGCCCTTCAATAGGAATTGTTATCTGTTGTGTTGCACTCGAAAGCAATTGAATTTCACCCGATTTTAGGACCTTATCTCCACGAGTAATGCTGAAGGTCAACTTGTAGTTGCTGAGGTTAATGAAGTCTGAATTATTTGTAATTTCTAATCTCTGATTTGTGACATCTTGACTCTTAATGACAATTGGACGAAAATTATTTTGTTTAGCCATTGCACCGTTGAGTGAGCCAATTCTCAGAACAGGACGATCCGAGTAAAGGGGTTGACTATTGTCTCGTGTGAAATAGATATCGCTATTCCACATATTGCGGACATTTTCAGCCATTATGGGACGTGAATCCTGCATTTTTTTGATGTTGAGGTAAGCTTCGCATAGATTGAATCCATCGGGCGAATTGCCCATTGAGAAGGCGATTACACTTGGGTGGTTTCTGTGTGAGATGAATCTCGATGTAATTCGGTCAACAACCTCTTTACTGAAAGTGGGCAGTTCGAAAATTTCAGACTCAGGAGTCGGATTAAATGCTGCCATATCAATAATATAAATGCCTATTTGGTCGGCTGCATCGTAGAAGTTTTCAGAAAATTGTCCATCAGCAGGAGTGATAACCTTTACTCCGCGAGATTTTAAATCAAGAAACAATTGTTCGATTTTTTTTTTTGATTCGTTGTCGCCCATTGCATATTCTGCCTTGTAGGGAATTTCAACGACATCTCCTAATGAAATATTCTTCCCATTTATAATTAGTTCTTTATCGTTGAATGCTACCTCTCGGAAACCGACTTTTGTTGATATATATTGGGTTTTAAAGCCTTCGTATTCAACGCTTAACACTGCAACGTAGAACAACGGTGTATCTGCAGACCAGATGTCCAAATCTCTGACGAGGGTCGAGAACCAAACTGTATCCTCGCTAAAATTCTCAAAATCAATCTCTTTAGTCTGAATGTCGATGCGTTCACCTGATGGAGTGTATAGTTCGAACTGAATGTTTATTTTCTTTGGATTTTTAAAGTGTGATTTGGCGATTGCTCCGATTTGCAATGCTCCATTTTGGTCATTGATTTTAGTCTGTACGGACAGGTCTCTGATGCGCACCTTTGGTTCGCTTGTCAGGTATGCAATCCCGATTGACGAATTGTCTTTTGTAGTTGATTCTGTCATCTTGTCTTCTGCTACAAATTCGATGCGTATGGTGTTGTTACCCTCACGAGCAACCTTTGTGATGTCGAATTCAGAGTGACCCTTTGCGTCGGTGAAGGTCCCGATTTGCTTGTTGTTGACATACACGACTCCAGCGGCAGCACAACCTTCAATATGCAAAAATAACGATCTGCCGACCCATCTGAATGGGAAAAAGAATGTGTCATTATAGCTGTTCGTTCCCTCGATATTGTTGAGTCGAGAGTAGTATGCCGATGAATCTGCTATTGCAGATAATGCTTTGTCCTGATTTTCATAGGTGATGATTCTCGAACGTGCAGGTTCGAGTT
>CAJGBR010000031.1 GCA_904501625.1 uncultured Rikenellaceae bacterium | reverse complement strand
TTTTTCAACTACAACGTTTGCTTTGCTCTGCTGACAATCGTTCAACTGACGTTGTAAGTCTGCATTTTCCTGTGCTAAGCGCTGACGTGCTGCTTCTGCCTGATCGGCACGTGCTTTCTCGGCGTCTGCTCTGCGGAGAGCGTCAGCGACATTCGCATTCATCGCAGCCAAACGGCTGTCGTAATGCTTCTTCATCTTCTTCGCCTTTCCGGGAACAAAATTATAACGAAGAGTTACAAGACCGAATGCAAGACTCTTAGGAGCAATGTCCTTGCGGTTTATCACGAAGTCCATTTCACCCTTCAAGCCGATGGTTACCTGACGGCTGACATCGAATTCCACGTGCAGCGATGCAGGAATGTAGAAGCGGTTGAAAGAAGAGTGATCGTTGGTAGTGCGTACATTGCCTTGAATGCTGACATTCGAATTGTTGTCAATTGTGATGTCACCTGTTACTGGTTTTGATGTACCGTTTTCTGTAATGGTAGTACCGAAATAGATGCCATACTCATTACCTTTTGCCATCATATAGCCTGCACCTGTACCTACCCAAATGTTTAGCCATTGAGCCTGACGGCGAGGCCAGAACTCCATAAAATTGAAGCCTACACCCAATTTGGCATTGTGGTAGTTCATCAAGTAATTGCCATAAGCCTTGATAGGCATCTGTGCTGCATCAAGTGATGATAGTTGCTGTTCACGGCGGTAGCGTGACCACAAATACTCTGCACCGACACGAATCCACGGACGGATAGTATAATCGACACCTCCGCCTACAGCTGGTGCCATACCGTAACTCTTCTTGGCGTTTACATTCTCATACCATACACCGGTAGCCCAAGAAAGACCACCTTGTGCATAGATGCTCCAAGTTTTTGTGCGCACGTCCTTATTATATTCACTCTTGTCTGGTATGCCATTTTCATTCGTCTGTGCCGAGGCAGTGACGGAGAATATGACAGAGAACAAGGCGATAAGACACACGCTTGCTATTTTATCCCTATCGGGCAGTAATAGCGGAATCAATCGTTTTCTTTGCATATTATTTAAGTTTAAGTGAATGAAATTTCTTTGAATGTATTTGGAGAAAATAAAGTCTGCTTCCTAATCAAAGTTAGGAAGATATTCAGGAGGTACGTCCTGTTTCATCATTGGCACAGGTCGTGAAACTATCTGTGATGTTTGAGATTTGGCTGGCATAGGCTTCGGTTAGTAGACTGAACTTGAAGCCTTATGTAATAGATAAAAGAAAGGTGTGAACCTATCCTTTACCTATATCAACTCGCGGCTCGGCAAAGCCAATGTAATGTATAAGCAAGAATAACCCACACCCGTAGGTGTGAACTTCCAAAACTTATTCCCATTACATTTAGAAATTTTGCCGATTTCGAGTTGAAGGAATAAGAACTTAAAGTTCTGTTAATGAAATATGTATATTAAATCATTATATCTGTTTCTTAATCAGTGTTTTTTATGTTTAGTACACCAAAGATATAAAAAAAATCTATCGATGGTGCGATGTATGTAAAAAAATATTCTACTCTGTTTTTTGATATCGCTTTTCGCACTATTATGGAATGTGAATGTACCGAGACGATAGTAACTTCCAACATCGTGCACATTGATAGTTGCACGCATCACCACCTCTTGTTCTTCGAAAAACGTAAGAAATTTATGAAATGCATTATATCGTCGGTAGTCTGACTACCGACAATATAATGTTATTAAAGATTATTCACCAAAATTGTATCCCACAATTTTATCTGCATAGTCTTTCCAACCAACGGCGCTCTTATAGGCATCAACCGACTCCATCGGTACATAAATTTTCGCAGAATCTATGTAAAAGTAAACTATGTAAGATGATGCTACAGGTACAGATTTAGCCTTGCAGTATATGCTTGTCAAGCCTGTACATTGATAGAATGCTCTTTCCCCAATGCTTGTCACACTATTGGGAATTGTGATGTTTGTCAAGCCTGTACAACCATAGAATGCATAATCACCAATGCTTGTCACGCCTTCGAGGATTGTGACGCTTGTCAAGCCTGTACATTCAGCGAATGCTCCGTATTCAATACTTGTTACACTATTGGGAATTGTGATGTTTGTCAAGCCTGTACATTGATAGAATGCATATTTTCCAATGCTTGTCACACTATTGGGGATTGTAATGCTTGTCAAACTCGTACAACCCCTGAATGCGTTACTGCCAATACTTTTCACACTATTGGGGATTGTAATACTTGTCAATCCTGTGCAACCAGAGAATACATATTCACCAATACTTGTCACGCTATTGGAAATTGTAATATTTGTCAATCCTGTACATCCACTGAATGCATATTCACCAATACTTGTTACACTATTGGGAATTGTAACACTTGTCAATCCTGCACAACCGTAAAATGCATAAATTCCAATACTTTTCACACTATCTGGGATTGTAATGCTTGTCAAATTCGGACAATAAGAGAATGCATTATTACCAATACTTGTCACACTATTTGGGATTGTAACACTTGTCAAACTCGTACAACCCCTGAATGTGTAATCGCCAATGTTTGTCACACTTTCGGGAATAGTTATGCTTGTCAATCCTATGCATTCCTTGAATGCATATTCACCAATACTTGTCACGCTATTGGGGATTGTAATATTTGTCAATTCTGTGCAACCATCGAATGCTCCGTATTCAATACTTGTCACACCATTGGGGATTGTAACACTTATCAAACTTGAACAATCACGGAATGCACGCTCCCTAATGCTTGTCTCGCTATTGGGGATTGTGATGCTTGTCAAATTCCCACAACCATCGAATGCATACCGCTCAATTCTTATTACGCTATTGGGAATTGTGATGCTTGTCAAACCTGTGCAACCATCGAATGCTCCGTATTCAATACTTGTCACACTATTGGGAATTGTGATGTTTGTCAAGCCTGTACAATCACGGAATGCATAATCTCCAATCGAAGTAACATTACCGTCAAATTTAATTACTCCTATGCCATTGCTATAGGTATTTGATACGATATTTGCTCCAAATCTAGAATTACTTGGATTCACTACCTGACCATCACTCGATGTGTACCAAATTTCATCATAAAAAGAGCCTTCTGTTTTTGAAAGTGACACATAATCCGAAGTAATATTGATATTTCCGTCCGAAATGAACAGCGCAGCACTTGCCGATGTTGCACCATTGAAGAATGTTTCGGGCAAATTTTCTGCCAATGCTGTAACTGTTATTACACCGTTGGTAGTATCGGCTGCGCACGACAATATCGGCATATCAATAAATTCTACGGCGCGAGTTATTGTGTTTACAGCCTTAATTGCAAGAATGTTGTTGTAGTTCGCGGCTATCTCGGTTACTACGGATTTCGGAGACACCAAGAAATCAAATTCTACACGACTTCCTACAGATCCGTAGAAAACCGTAGCCTTGCCGTCCGAGTATTTCGGAACATACGATACAGATTGAATACGAGCCAACAACTTCGCAATATCTGCGCTGTTCTTGTCAATCTGCGACTGAAGATTTGCTATCTTGAGATTGATTGCCGCAATCTCATTGTCGATTCGTGAATTAACTGTGGCTATCTGACCTGCAATCTTATTGTCGATTACGCCGTTATTATCCTCAATAGCCGCCTTGATTGCATTGGTATAGGCCGTAGTCAATTCGTTTCTCGCATTAGCAAGAGCCTCTGTTAAATTGCTAATTTCGCCCTGCAACTTTTCATCTTCGTCGTTAACAAATGTTCGCAATACCGATAATTTGCTATCAATTTCAGCAATGGTGTAGTACCCCTTCAACTGCTCATTCACCCACGATTTCATCGAATTTTCCAATGATGTAATCGCGTCGGAAATTGCACTTGTATAGGCTGATGTAATATCTTCTTTTGCAGTAGCAAGTGCTGCAGTGTAGTTGGTTGTTATTTCTTGAACCTTGCCTTGAATAGTTGAATTGAGTGAAGATACCGCTGCGGCAATATCTGTTGCAATCTTTCCATTGATGCGAGTTTCAAGTTGTAAGATATTGTTATTAATTGTAGCAATCTGTTCTTTAATCGTTGCTACATCATTAATAAGGACATTCTGTTTCTCTAAAGTTCCAAAAGTTGCCAATGACCAATCTTCCATCTCAGAGAGTTCGTCATCTACATATTTTTGCAACTCATTGATTTTGCCATTCAACTCTGTATCCTTATTTCGAAGGTTTTCTACAAGAGTATTAATAGCAAATAATTCAGATTGAATATCACTCTTTACCTGCTCTATCAGAACAAGCGCACTATCTATTTTCGTGTTATTGGACTCAGTTGATTGCTTTAATTCTGCAATTTGCCGATTTGCTGTAGCAATATCATCATTAAGTTTAGATGTGCTATTCTGCAATGCAGTAATGTACGTTCTTAACTCCTTATTGGCATTTTCCAACTTCGGAAGCGACGTATTAATTGCCCTAATCTGTGATTGGATTGTTGCGATTTTTGTGTTTTCAATTCCATCAAGACGGTCGTTGATTTCCGCAATGTCGGAATCATAATCCTTGCAGCCCGTGAGCATTAATGTTACTATGGCAGCTGCCAAACAAAAGATTTTATTCATTATTCTATTTGTTTTGATTAATTTTTCAGTTACTTGTAATAGTGTGCAAATGTCTATACAATCAATTATAAATCCAAATATTTTCTTGAAAAATTAGGCAGCAATACTGCTGCCCATTTTAATTATAACCTCTCTCAGTCGAGAAAGAGTCGGATTGCCATTGAGACTATTTGAAAGACTTACACGGCTGATGCTGATTTGTTTGGTGATGTTGGCCGTCGTAAGCCTTTTTGCGTGGACGACTTCTACTACTCGTAATTCCATATAATTTGAATAGAGAAATGGATTTTTTTCTATAGCCATATATGGAGAAGGCAATTATGCACTATATAAAAGAAAAAGAGGAAAGATTTACATCTTCCCTCCCTTGAGCTGATGACGAGGATTGAACTCGTGACCTCTTCCTTACCAAGGAAGTGCTCTACCACTGAGCTACATCAGCATTGCGGGTGCAAAGGTAGTTATTTTTTATTTCTTTCCAAACTTTGCACCCATTATTTATTTCGGATTACAAAAGTCCTTTGGCGTGTTTTTCACCAATAACTTTCAACATATCTTGTGTCATTGCATCCATATCCCATTTAGGATTCCAACCCCATTCTTCACGAGCACAAGAATCGTCCAATGAATTTGGCCAGCTGTCTGCAATTGCTTGTTTTACAGGGTCAACATTATATTCGATAGTCAATTCTGGAACATATTTCTTAATGTTTGCAAAGATGATTTCCGGTGTGAAACTCATTGATGCAATATTGAAACTGTTTCTGTGAACGAGTTTCGAAGGATCTGCTTCCATAAGTTGAACGCAAGCATTCAATGCATCAGGCATATACATCATATCCATATATGATTCCGGAGCAATCGGACATACAAAATGTTTGCTCTTAACAGCTTCGTAGTAAACTTCTACTGCATAGTCTGTTGTACCGCCACCCGGAAGTGTTACGTTTGAAATCAGACCCGGGAAACGCACGCTACGAGCATCTACGCCGAAACGTTGGAAATAGTAATCACCCAGCATTTCGCCCAATACCTTACATACGCCGTAGATTGTTGTCGGACGCATTACAGTATCTTGTGGAGTTCCATCTTTGGGTGATGATGGACCGAATGCTCCGATTGAACTCGGTGTGAAACATTGGCAGTTGTATTCACGAGCAATTTCTAATGTGTTCATCAGGGCACCGATGTTTATTTTCCAAGCCAACTGAGGATTTTTTTCACCTGTTGCAGAGAGCAGAGCTACCAAGTTGTAGATAGCATCGATTTGGTGATCTTTAACAAGTTTTGCGAATCCTTGGGCATCGAGTGCGTCGAGAATTTCGAATGGACCATTAGCTCCTAATTTTTCATTGGGTTTCAGGTCACAAGCAACTACGTTGTTGTTGCCATAGATTCCTCTGAGGTGCATTGTCAGTTCTGAACCGATTTGTCCGCCTGCACCAACGATCAAAATTTTTTTCATTATCTTGTGTGTTTAATGATTTTCTGAATGCAAAAGTACATATTTTTTTTATCCTTAAACACATTTACTGCTAATTTTTGTAATCAATTATGCTACAAATTGCAACGATCTTTATTTTTTGTGTCGAGATTTTCTGATCTTGATATGTTCGCTCCACACTATATGGCAGTTCGGATTTGATGATATGACCTCTTGTTTTAGAAATTTTGTTCCGAATCTGAGGAATAAAAATCGTCTGGGAATGCGGTGTACAATCTGGTATAGTGTGTCTTTGACTGAGAGTGTGCAGATTATACTATCGCCTATGATTTTGCCCTGAATATGGTTCCACGCATTGTGCCAGTGAAAATTATGGGGCGTATCACGATGCTGTATGGTGTCGTGCTGAACAATGGTTTTAATTTTGAGATGAGTCTCTTGTGCAGTTGTTGAGAGTTGTTCGACTCGTCGCAGTTTGATCTTTAGTGAATTAATTACGCTATTTCGTTTTGTTAGCAACGATTCGAGTTCATTGCATCTTAGTTGCAGTATTTTGGTTGATGCAGCCCATTGTCCCGATTCGGTACGATAGTATTCCAGTGAGTCGAAATAGTGTGATTGATTTTGTTTGAGTCGATTGTATTCAGACTGCAATGAGTCGATTTTACACAATGTGTAGTATAAAGTGATGCACAATGTACAAATTACAATGAATAGGTGTCGTTTCATAATTTGAGAGTTTGTTTCCGTGGTTGGTGTCGGCGATAGGAGATGTGGATCCATTTTCCGCCCTTTTCAAGAATCAATTGGTCGAACGGAATATCACTATGACGAATCAACTCAAATAATCTTTTATTTTCGTTTACAGATCCAGCAGTCAGATCGGCGGCATTGCCTGTAATGTGTTGTGAATTTTTTACTCCTCCGACAAGCGAATTCAGTTTCGGCGATCGATAGCCGCTGGTGATTGTTATCGGAGCACCCCAGAGTTCTCGCAGCGGATCCAAAACGATCTCGATAAGTTGTTTGAGTCGCAGCGTTGCTATTTGTGACGGGATATTTTTTATCCCGTGACGGAGTGCTGTGTCTGAACGAGTTAGTTCGTAAATGGTGAAATATTTTGACATAAGGTGATAATTAGTTGATTATAACTGCAAATATCATCACATATGTCTGATGTTTTTTAATGTAAAAAATAATACAAATAGTTATAATGTCATATTGTTTTATTAACTTTGCGAAACTGAATGTTTTTAAATGAAAAAAAAGATGAATGTTGCAATTGTCGGAGCAAGTGGTGTCGTAGGGCAGGAGTTGATGAAGGTGCTTGAACAGCGAGATTTCCCGATTGATAGATTACGATTGTTCGGGTCTGAACATAGTGTCGATTCTGAGTATGAGTTCCGAGGCGAAAAAATAAAGGTTGAATTGCTGGAAGAGGGAGATGCCTTTCGAGATGTTGATGTGGCATTTGTTTCGGCCGGTGCATGTGTGTCATTGAAGTATTGGCAAACGATTACACGTCACGGTGCAGTAATGATTGATAATTCGAGTGCATTCAGGATGTGTGAAGATGTTCCATTAGTTGTGCCAGAGGTGAATGGTGAGGCTGCAATGACTCCCCAACGACGAATTATTGCCAATCCGAACTGTACGACCATTCAACTTGTAGTTGTTCTAAATGTCATCGAACAGATATCTCATATAAAACGGGTACACGTAGCTACGTATCAGTCTGCAAGCGGAGCAGGTGCTGAGGCTATGGCTGAATTGCAAAACCAATTCAAGGCGTTGGTGAGTGGTGAGATTCCGACCATTGAGAAGTTTTACTACCAATTGGCCTATAATCTGATTCCACATATCGACGATTTCGAGGATAACGGCTACACGAAGGAGGAGTTGAAGATGTTCAACGAAACTCGAAAAATAATGTCTTCGGATATAGAGGTCAGTGCTACGTGTGTCAGAGTGCCCGTGATGCGTAACCATAGCGAGGCAGTATGGGTGGAAACACAACAACCTGTGGATATTCAAGAGTTGTTTAGACGATTTGACGAGGCTGAGTCTATTGTGTTGTGTGATAATCCTCTGGAATATCAATATCCGATGCCATTGCAACTCGAAGGTTGTGATGATGTCTATGTCGGTCGAATAAGACGAGATTTGGCTTGTGATAACGGTTTGTCGTTTTGGTGTGTTAGTGATCAGATCCGCAAAGGTGCAGCCCTGAATGCAGTACAAATTGCAGAATATATGCTCAAAAACGGATACTTTGCAAAGAATAAATAATCAAATAAACGCGATGAGAAAATTAGTTTCAATAGGATTTATTTTAAGTTTATTGTTTTTCTTGACAAATTGTGGAAAAGAAGATAAATACTATCAGCCACGGATCACACCGGTTGAGAAGATTTTCTATAAACACAGACAGTCGTTTTATGTGACCTTTCCTAATTTCGTTGATGAAGAGTTGAGACCAAATAAAACATACGCCATAAATTACCAAATACCTAATGCCGATAAATTGGGTGATATTGATGTGTCTGTTCAGAGCTTTGACGGATATAAGGCCGTTGTAGAAAAAACAGACAACTCGAAGGGGATCATTCGAATAACCACGTCAGATTCGCTTGATATAAGTGAGGTATACTTTTTGGCACAGAGAAAAAATGAGACTCCCGTATTGTACTCGATTAATATGAGGGATCGAATTACTGTATCAATTCCGTCAACAATATTTGCAGCCCATAAAGGTGAGTCTTATCCGGTTGATCTGCCATTGGATATGAATGATTATATAGTTTCAATTCCGCTGAAAGATAGGCATTGGATTGCAAGTGAAAAGGGTGATTCGATTATTGATGAAACTGATCGTGAACGCAGAAAAACTGTCGAAGGCCGTAATCAGCAATTCTTTGAACGATTCAGAGATATGGTTGTTGACGCCGCTGAGGCATTCTCAGAGGCTGTGAGTGTCGATCAAGATCAAGAATTGACTGAAAAAGATTTCCCGAAATATGAGAATCTGTTGCCATTCAAGATTGAAACTCTCAATAAGCACGCAGAGCAAGATTCAGTTGCAAGATATTCAATCATCAGATTGCTGAACGAACAGGGAAAATTCTTGAAAACAATATTCATAACCCAGACAAATATCTCTAAAATTACAATCAATGTCGATAAACCAGGAACTTTAGTTAATAATGTCTATTTTGGTGATTATGAGTCTATTACCAAAATGGCTATAACGGGTAATGCAGATTCATCTGACTTGGCTTGTGTTAGACATTTCAATCGATTAACCTCACTTGACCTCTCAAAACTGAATGCTACTAAATTGACCTGTAAGATAAGTAACCCGATGCTCAGTAAAGTAATACTTCCAGAGTCGCTTGTCGAAATAGGTGAGAAAGTTTTTGAAGAGTGTAAATCTCTGAGAGAGGTAGATTTGGCCAATGTCGCAATTATAGGGAATTATGCATTCAAGGACTGTGTGTCATTGTCAAAAGTTAATTTCCCGGAGAATACGACATCTATCGGAGCTTTTTCGTTCTCAGGTTGCAAGAGTCTGGAGAGTGTAATTTTGCCACCTAAGGTTGATACTCTCGGATGTTCGGCCTTCTCTTATTGTCACAACTTGAAAAATGTAAAACTTAACGATGGTGAAAACGGACTAACTTCAATAGGCCACTACGCATTTGCTCACTGTAACGAGTTAACAAGTATTACAATCCCGTCGACTGTTGTGTATGTTGGCGAACGAGTGTTCTATGATTGTGAAAAACTGACTCGATTTTATGGCAAAGTGGCTACACCTGACGGACGAGCTATTGTCGTTAATAATGAAATGCGCGCATTTTTGCCCGTAGGTTTGACTCGTTATGTAATCCCTTCGAATGTTACGAATATTGGTGAATTTGTCTTCTTCTTATGTGATAAAATGACAGAAATCGTAATCCCTACAAGTGTCAAGGCTATTAAGAATTCGGCATTTTTCGGTTGTCGTGGATTGGAGGCTATCAATATTCCGAACAGCGTCGAAATTATTAAGACTACGGCATTTGCCTATTGTAGTAATTTGAAGAAGATTAAATTACCGGAAAGTGTAACCATTGTGGAAGATTGGGCTTTTGATGGTTGTACAAACCTAAAAGAGGTAGAGTTGAGTTCTGCTACGACCGAAATCGAAGCATATGCCTTCTCTGGTTGTGAAGCTCTGGATTCGTTTTCAATTCCAGTAAAGACAAATATAATTGGTGATTATGCCTTTTCTGGTTGTACCAATATTAAAGAAGTGTCAATTCCTGAAAGTGTCAAGTCACTTGGTGTCGCTCCGTTCCAGAGTTGTTTTAATTTGGGAGAGATTCGTTGTGGAGCGACTACGCCTCCGACCCTCGGAATATCTTTAGGCGAATCTTTGTTGAAACTGAATTCGGTATTTGTTCCGCAGCCATCTGTCAATAATTATAAAAGTGCAGAGGTGTGGTCTCAGTTTGCCAACAAAATGAAAGGAGAACAAAAATCTGAATAGTTGACATAAAAAAATAAAAAGAAAAGAGAGTGTAATCCTAAATTTTT
This sequence comes from uncultured Rikenellaceae bacterium, assembly GCA_904501625.1. Taxonomy (GTDB): domain Bacteria; phylum Bacteroidota; class Bacteroidia; order Bacteroidales; family Rikenellaceae; genus CAJGBR01. The sequence continues at coordinate 7,195 of CAJGBR010000031.1, read as the reverse complement.
CAATTAAAAAATTTAGGATTATGTTCAGTTTTTATTCGGCCTTCTGTGTTTCTTCGCTTTTGCTGGAGAAATATTTGAAAAGAAACATTAACGATTAGGGAGCAACTTTGGTTGCTCCCTTTTATAATAAAATTTTTAAGTGTAAATCTGTATATAAATACCCTCTCTTTTAATGTTATGGAGGTTATTTGCTTCTTGACATATTTGCAGCAACAGAGAGTAGTACGCCTAAAACGATGCCCAAAACGGCTGCAAACAATACTTGAAATCCAGCGGGTAACAAGAAGGTAATGGTGTGTGCGGGATACCAGAACAGCGGAATTGTCTTTTTGAAAACAAATCCCCATTGCACTTTCCAGTTAAGACCTGCAAGTGCATCACCGAAATTAAACGGAGTAATCAAAGCCTTGGTGCTACCGTTGCAATTAAGAATGTGTGTATCGGTAATTTTGTGGACCGTCATAAATACAGGTGCAAATATGGTATTCATTGTAACAGAGATTGAGAATGCTCCCAGTACTTTAAGCCACGAGAATTCACCTTTCATTGCATCGGTTACACCTGAAACGCCCAGCGATTCGACAAGTTTTGGAGCACCTGTTGAGAATGTTTTCATTGCCATTGCAATGCCAACACCGAGTATACCCCAGATGACTGCACGTGGAATTACACCGAATCCGGGACGATTGTAACAGCCCTCTTTAATTCTCAATCCGAGCATCTCACCAGCGGTTGACAGAATGGCAAACTTTGCAAATGCCATAAGGTATGGGTGGGATGCTGTTGCAGATGAGAACCATTGTCCGACAGGTTCGATCAGTGCGAATGGTGTCACAATCAGCAACATACAAAGTATAAATAAGAAATCACACTTTTTCATTATAAATTTGTTTAAGTTAGTGAGGTACAAAGTTGCAGTTTTTTTGCAGTATGTGCAAATTTTTTTGATTTAAAAAGGTTGATGTTCGAAGAATAACTCCCAGGACTTGGCTGCTTGAAGATGCAACATTTCGAGTCCGTTTTTGACAGTGGCTCCGTATCTTCTGCCTTGTTTCAGGAATGTTGTCTGTGCCGGATTGTAGACCAAATCGTAGAGGATATGGTTGTGTGTAATTGAACTGAACGGAATATTCGGAACTCCTTGACAATCAGGCCACATTCCCAGTGGTGTACAGTTGACAATGAGGCGGCACTCTGCTATAATTTCCGGAGAGAGTTGATCGTATGTGAGCATATTGTCGTGTGGCAGTCGAGTAACTCCAATGGCTTTGATTCCCATATTTTTTAGTACGAATTTTACTGACTGAGCAGCACCGCCTGAAGCTCCGAGAACCAAGGCTCTGTTTGGTGTATCGCTTTTAATCAGAGGTTTAAGTGAATTTTCAAATCCGAAAGAGTCTGTATTATGACCAATTAATTTTCCGTTTTTTCTCACTACGCAGTTTACAGCATTTATTTCTATAGCTTCGGTCGACAACTCATCAAGATAGGGTAGTATCTCACCTTTATAGGGTATTGTAACATTAAACCCGGACAAATGTGCTGTTGCATTTAGCAATTCATCAATCGTCTTAATTTCAACGTTTTCATACGAACAATTCTCATTCAGCCCGAGTAGGGTAAATTGTCTCTCAAACCATGTTCTTGAAAATGAGTGTCCGAGTTTTTTCCCTATTAATCCGAATGCGGGCATAACGATTTATAAGATATATTTTATGAGTAAAAATCCACCTATCAGTAACACTGTAAAGGCAATTGCTAACAGATTGAAATATTTGTCGATGAATGATTTAATTGGGGCTCCGAATTTCCATATCAACCACCCAATGAGGAAGAATCTCAGTCCGCGACTGATGATTGATGCAATGGTAAACATTATTAAATCAATGTCAAATACTCCTGAGGTGATTGTGAATAACTTATATGGAATCGGTGTGAATCCTGCCGTGAAGATGATCCAAAAATCGTATTGTTCGTAGAGTGAACGAATGTAATCAAACTGCTCGACAGTGAATCCTGGAATTGTATCGAAGAAGAAATTCGCAATTGATGTGAACTCTCCAGATGGAGTTTGCCACAAGAAATAGCCGAGTGCATATCCGCACAATGCACCAGTCACTGACCCCACGGTACAAACCGTAGCATATCTGAATGATTTGCTAACAAGTCCAAGGCACAGTGCGATGAGCAATACGTCTGGCGGAATTGGAAAAAAACTTGATTCTGCGAATGCCAAACAGAATAGTGCTGGAACTCCCCACCGAGTGTCGGCCCAGTGTAATATCCAATTGTATAAGCGTTTGAAAATATTCATAACAGACTAATTATCAAGGATTATACAAATCGAGATTGCGAAAGTTGAGAATTTCATTAATGAAGTCAATGAACTCTTCTGCAACTTTATTCTCAGGGTCAATCTCCTGTACTACCAAAAAATCGTTCATTGCTGCACCAAAATTGCCCATACGATGATTCAATTTCCCGCGTTCAATAAACAAATCAATATTTTGTGGTTGAGTCTCAATTTGTTGAGTCAATTCGTTTAGACGTTGATTTAAGTCTTTAACTTCAGACATATAACTTATTGGTTTTAATATAGTTAATGATTTTTTTATCTAATTTATCCAATCCTGTTGATCCCTCTCTTATTGCAGCACGCAATTCGGTTGAACTAACATCAAACAGAGGAGCATCCTCAAGAATGGTTATTTTTTTTGACAAAGATATTAATTCTTTGTCAATATGCACATTCGGGCGAGGGTAGACCAAAATTTCAAAATTTTTTAGAATCTGTTCGTACTCACGCCATTTTCTGATTCCCACCAGATTATCGGCACCCATAACAAGTACAAATTTCCTTTGAGGGAAATCGGCTGTTAGCTTGTTCAGCGTGTTGATTGTATATGAAGGTTTGGGAAGTGAAAATTCTATACGACAGACTGAAATTTTATATTTAAAATCTTCATTAATAGCTAATTCCAGCATTTCGGCACGTAATTCTTCCGGAGCAAGTTCTGCCGCAGTCTTAAACGGATTTTGGGGCGATGGTACAAACCAAAGTTCGTCAACAATGTTATTCGCCACAATCCATTTTGCAATGGCGGTATGTCCCTTATGCACAGGATTATATGACCCAAAATATAATGCTGTTGTAATCATTGGCTGATGAATTTTGATAAAATGGTTTCTGCCTCTGTACAAGCCTTTTCGAGGTTGTCGTTCATAATGCACACGTCAAATTGTGGAGCAAAAGAGATTTCTTCGGCAGCCTTTGCAACTCGCTTATTGATAGTTTCTTGAGAATCTGTACCTCTAAGAATCAGTCTGCGGTGGAGTTCTTCTACTGACGGAGGCATAATGAAAACGGCAAGTGCTTGATTGCCAAATATTTTTTTTATATTGAGTCCACCTTTTACGTCTACATCAAAGATGATAATATTATTATTGTTCCAAATTCGTTCGATTTCTGAACGCAGTGTTCCATAGCAGGTTCCGGTATAGACCTCTTCCCATTCAATGAACTGATTATCTGCTACTTTATTTTTGAATTCATCAATGCTCAGAAAATAGTAATCGCGTCCGTTAACCTCATTGTTTCTAGGAGAACGGGAAGTCGCAGATATTGAGAATTCAAATTGAGGAAACTTTGTCAATAAGTGTTTGATGATGGTACTTTTCCCAGAGCCCGATGGAGCTGAGAAAATTATGACTTTACCTTCCATTTTACAACAGATTTAGAACTTGTTCTTTAATTTTTTCGAGTTCGTCTTTCATTTGGACTACGATCTTCTGAATCTCAGAGTGATTTGCCTTTGACCCTAAAGTGTTAATTTCACGACCAATCTCTTGTGCAATGAATCCTAATTTTCGGCCAGGAAAATCTTCATTGTCAGATACTTCAATGAAGTAATTCAAGTGATTGTTTAATCTTACCTTTTCTTCTGTAACATCCAGTTTTTCTAGATAAAAAATCAGTTCTTGTTCTAAACGGTTCGTATCAACTTGAATGTTCAGTGTTGCAAGATTTTCCATCAATCTGCTCTTAATCGCAGCAACTCTCTCTTTTTCGAATTGTTCGACTCCTCTGCTGAGAACTCTAATCTTTTCGATACGATTCAATAGGTCGCCAATCAGAACTGCTCCTTCTTGTTTTCTAAATTCTAAAATATTTGCAATTGCCGCATTTACAGTAGATTTAAGAGTAGAAATCTCATCTTCGTTAATCTCTATTGGATCAACCTTGATTACATCTGGTAACCTTAAAATTGCCTGTACCGATTGTTCTTGAGACATCGAGAATCCCAAATCTTCAGACAGGTCGCAAATCTGTGAATAGTAATTTTTAAAGGCTTCTTTGTTGATTGGGCAATTTGTTGATTCTTTAGATGTTTCAACGTTTATATAAACATCTACTTTTCCTCTCTGAAGTGATTTTACGAGTTCTGAACGTATCCAACTTTCACATTCACGATATGTCGCAGGTGATTTAATTGATAAATCTAATTGCTTGCTGTTTAGACTTTTAATTTCAACTGTGATTTTTTTGCCGGAAATCTCTCCAATAGATTTGCCGTAACCTGTCATTGAGTGTATCATATAATTATGCTTTATTTTTCGTGTTTAATTATTCCGTAATTTTTCCAACGTCCTGATATATAGTATAGTGTTGATCCTAACATTCCGATTGTCCAGCCAATTGGGAATGACCACCAAATTCCTTGATAACCAAATGCTTCAGATAGGAATAATGCTGCAGGAACTCGAACAAACCATAGTGCTACAAGTGTTGTCAGCATTGGGAATATCGTGGCTCCGACTCCTCTCAGTAATCCATTGAGGATGAACATCGTTCCAAATATAATGTAAAACGAATTCAAAACGATGAGACATTTGCTGCCGATTTCAATAACGCTTGAATCCTGTGAGAATAATTTCATAATGTTGCTGCCAAATATAATTATCAACGAATTTAGTATCAGGCAGGTAATGAATACCATAAGAAGCGTGCATTTAAGTCCTCGTTTGATTCGATAGATGTTTCCTGCACCCATATTTTGTCCGGCAAATGTGGTGAGTGCTGCTGCGAGATTCATTACGGGAAGTGCAACCAGTGAGTCGATACGTTGAGCAGCTGTATATGAGGCAGTTATGATGGTGCCAAATTCATTGACAATGCTCATTAATACCATCATTCCAACTGCAACACAAGTCTGTTGCAATCCAGTAGGTAAACCCATATTTAGACATTGTCTGAATATTTTTTTGTCAAATTTAAGATTTAATAGTTTTAGTTTCAGAAGATTATTAGTACGATTTACCCACCAGACTGACAGCAAAAATGAGACGCCTTGTGAGATTACCGTAGCCCAGGCTGCTCCTCGAACTTCCCAGTCAAACACGAGTATAAACAAAAAGTCAAGTCCGACGTTTAATAATGATGCTACTATTAAAAAGAATAGTGGAGTTTTGGAATCACCAATGCCTCGCAATATCGCAGCAACACTGTTGTAGCCAAATAAGAGTATTGATCCGCTTAGATATACGGTCAAATATTCTGTTCCCATTGGTAGTGCCTCTTCCGGTAGTTGCATCAATCGTAGAATGTCATCGCTGAAAAATAATCCAGCAATGGTAATCAGAGCTCCGAATCCAATCAAGAATATGAATAGAGTGTCGGCAGTCAATTGAATGTTTTCGGTTTTCTTGGCTCCGAAGTATTGAGATATGACAACCGATGCCCCGATGCCGATTCCGGTGACAAGAGCCGTAGTCATAAAAACCACAGGTGTACTTGCACCTACAGCTGCGAGAGCATCGGTGCCGAGTACCTGACCTACAATCATCGTATCAACGAGTTGATAGAGCTGCATAAACAGATTACCAAACAACATAGGGAGTGCGAATTTGAAAATCTGTCGCCACTCGGATCCTTGTGTAAAATCGTTTGCTCCCATCACTCAGTTTACAATTATTGTCGGCAAAAGTCGGAATTATTATCTACATATCAAAATCTATTCACAGCTCACTGGCAGATATTTGTTTCGGGTATTGAAATAGGTGAGTAGCGATACGGTAATCGCACAGATATCGGCAGAGGCAAATCCATACCAAATGCCATTGAGCCCCCACAGTTCCGATCCGATATAAACAGCCGGAATAAGAAATATTATTTGGCGGGATAGTGATAATATGATTGATTGTATAGCCTTGCTGATAGAGAGAAAAAATTGACCCATAATGATGGGTATTGCTACAAATGGTGTCAGGATTGCACATATTTGTAATCCTGTCGCAGACATCTCAATTAGTTGAGAGTCATTGGTAAAAGCTGATGATAGAGCATCGGGGAAAAATGTTGTGCAGATGAAAAAGATGGTACAGATAACTATGCCGCATCTGATAGTGAGCCACAATGCTCCTTTAACTCTGTCAAAATGTTGTGCTCCGTAGTTATACCCTACAATAGGTTGCATTCCTTGTGACAGTCCAAGCAACAACATTACCATAAACATCAAAAAACTATTGATAATGCCGAATGCTCCGATTGCCAGGTCACCGCCATTTTTATATAACAGATTATTCATTATGATATTAACACCTGCTGCAACCGTATTGACGAGGAATGGTGAAAGTCCAATTGAGAATATATTGTACATTATTCTGCGTTCCAGTTTTAAACTTGAACGAGAAAAATGTACCGGATGGTTTTTGTTGAAGAAGTGGCCGATTGCAAATATCGAACTGATAAACATTGATATGACCGTTGCCCACGCAGCTCCAGCGATGCCCCAATCAAACCAAAAGATGAAAATAGGATCGAGAATGACATTTAGTATAGCCCCAAACATAATGATTATCATTGAGTTTTTGGGGTGACCAGCTGAACGCATTATGCTGCAAAAATTGAATGTCAGATTTGTAAAGATACTATATGGAATGACAATTCTTAGGTAATTTTTGGCATATGGAATAGTCTGTTCACTGCCGCCGAATGCAATCAATACCTCATCGAGCCAAATCATCGAAAATGTTACGAGTATGGCCGACATTACGAAGGTCATAACGAAACTATTGCCAAGTATTTTCTGTGCCCAAGGAATGTCTTTCATTCCGAGTACAATTGAAACTCTGGCACTTGCACCTGCTCCGACCAATGTCCCAATAGCTGTTACGAGCGACAGCAGTGGCAGTGTCA
>CAJGBR010000030.1 GCA_904501625.1 uncultured Rikenellaceae bacterium | reverse complement strand
GGTGCTAACATCGCTGGTTTCATGAAGGTTGCTCAAGCAATGTTGGAACAAGGTATCATCTAATCTTAGATATACAACCAAAACAAAAGACGGCTCCTCAATCCGAGGAGCCGTCTTGCTTTTGATACATTTTTTAAATCAATAACTATTCGAATAAAATATTTGATAGAATTTGAAATAGATTGTTTTATAAGTTGCTAACAGTTTGAATATTTGAATTTTTGATAGATTGATTAACCTCTCTTGTCTGGCAGTGATGAGTTCGGTAGTTGGCCGGTGTCATCAAATATTCTTTTTTGAATAGTTTTATGAAATGAGATGTATTGGGAAATCCACACTCCGAGCCAATCTCTGAAATTGGTTTATCCGTAGATATAAGCAACAATCTTGAGTGCATCAGGCGTTGTCTAATGAACCATTTGTGAGGTGGTTCATAAAATTGTTTTTTGAAATCTTTTTTAAAAGACGTCAAGCTTTTACCACATTTAGATGCGAGTTCTTCGATTGAAATGTCCTCGAAAATCGAACTATTGATAATTTGTTCGAAAGACTCTTTAACCGAATCAATATTGTTGAGAATCTTACTCTTCAGACAGCACTCGTCGTTGGAGAGAATCAGATAAAGCAGTTCTGTCATCTTGAGCGTTTCGGCTGCATCGCCATTGCTGAAAATGTCCTCTTTGATGTATTGATCAATTGTCGTGAAGAAATTTTTTAGAGTATTCCAAGCGGGATAAATAACCATTGTTCGGTTCTCGCAGTTAGAACAAGTGTGGTTATTGTTGATATTCAGTTGGTAATTAATGCTTAATTGTCCCAATATTTTGCTTAGTTGCTGGTTGTCATAGAAGAACACTATTTGTTCAAACGGGTGGTTATTTTCGGGTATGTCCTCAGTGTAGTGGTGTCCCATATTGAGATAGAAAATATCACCTCGGTTTATTTGTAATCTTTGGTCGCCGTTGTAGATAAATTTCTTACCTCTCAGTATAAAACCTATTCCGTGGCGATTCAGCGAGTGAGACTGTATACCGTTGCGATAAGGTTGTACATACTTTACGATGGTTGGTTGTTGAGGGGAAGGTGTGTAATTGCTGATCATAACAATAAATTTTTTAAAATATAATTAGATAAATTTGTTTCGATATAATAGGTTGAGGATCAATATGTAATTTAATAAAGACAAAAGTATTATAAATTTACTTAAGTTACAAGATTAATTCAATAAATTTCAATAAATATACAATGTGTAAATTCTCATCAGCAAATAATCTCTAAATAATAAGATTATATGTCTTGAATTTTTCTAAGGATATAAGCAAATAGTGTGCAAAAAAGTGACGATTGGTAGGTGAATTTTTACAAAATAGACCATATTTTGTTTACCTTTGTCATTGTACTGTGTTGAAAGCAGATTTAAAATAGAGAGATTTATGCAAAGAATAATCGAATTTGACAAAACACATTTATGGCATCCGTATACATCAATGATAAATCCGTTGCCTGTTTATCACGTCGAACGATGTGAGGGAGTCAGAATCTATCTTTCTGACGGCAGATCTCTGATTGATGGAATGTCGAGTTGGTGGTCGGCAATTCACGGTTACTCACATCCGCGTTTGGTTTCGGCTGCGAAACGTCAGGTCGAATCCTTGTCACACATTATGTTCGGAGGATTGACCCATACTCCGGCCGTAGAACTTGGTCAACGACTATTGAAACTGTTGCCTTCGGGACTTGACAGAATATTCTATTGTGATTCGGGTAGTGTTGCCGTAGAGGTTGCAGTCAAGATGGCAATACAATACCAACACGCACGTGGAATGGACAAGAAGTGCAAATTGGCGACTGTTCGCAGTGGGTATCACGGAGATACGTGGCACGCAATGTCGGTGTGTGATCCTGTAACGGGAATGCATTCGATATTTTCAGGCACCCTACCGATACAGTATTTTGCAGATCGACCAAACTGCAGATTTGGCGAACCGTGGAATGATTCCGATCTTGACCAAATGCGTGAATTACTTGCTGCACATTCTGATGAGATAGCAGCAGTGATACTCGAACCGATAGTACAAGGTGCTGGTGGAATGTGGTTCTATAATCCAGAGTATGTTCGCCAGTTGCAAAGATTGTGCAGACAGTATGATGTATTGTTGATTTTTGATGAAATTGCTACGGGATTTGGTCGTACTGGAAAGATGTTTGCTGCAGAGTGGGCTGAGATTACTCCGGATATAATGACCATCGGAAAGGCCATAACTGGAGGAATGATGTCATTTGCAGCCGTTATTGCGACATCTGATGTTGCAGAAACGATTTCGCGAGGAGTTCCCTCTTGTTTTATGCACGGGCCTACATTTATGGGAAATCCATTGGCGTGTGCAGTAGCTTGTGCGAGTCTTGATCTGCTGATTGAGAATTCTCCGCTGGACCGAATCAGCGAAATTGAAACCATATTAAATGAAAGTCTGACTTCACTGAGAGAGAATCCTGCGGTTGCAGACGTGAGGGTGTTGGGTGCAATCGGTGTTGTCGAAATGTGTGAAGATGTAGATATGGCACAGTGGCAGGCTGCATTTGTCGAACACGGTGTATGGATCAGACCATTTGGTCGATTGGTATATGTTATGCCTCCATATGTGATAAAGGATCACGAATTGCAGTCGCTGCTTGATGGTATGAAGTCTGTAATAAAGTTAATGACTAAATAGTCAATTTATAAATATAGAAATATTTGAGAGTGTCTGATAATCCTTCAGACACTCTCTGCTTTTTTGTTATAAGTGGAGAGAATCTGTCTTCTTTTGCTATTTTTTTGTAACTTTGTGTTAGTGTAAACAAACCTGAATCGCAATGTTAACCAAAAGTCAATCCGAGAATCTTCTCAAGCTCGTGTGGAGTTGTGGTGCTCTTTGTAATAAACAGTTATGTGCAACAAATGGTCAGAAAATCGAAATTCACTCTGTTGGACTCACTTCGGATATCAACGGAATAGACTTTGTTGATGTGAGATTATCTGTGGATAATACTACGATTTCAGGTCGTGTTTCGATACACGATGCTGCCAGCGATTGGTACGCCAAGGGCTATGATCGTAACCCTACGTGTGATTCGGTTGTTTTGCACGTTGTCGGAGTGGCAGATGTAGGAATTGTTAATTTCGACGGCAGTCAAGCAACTGTTGTAGAGGTGAGATATCCAAAGATTTTGGCAGAGGTAATGCAGGATATTTCGTATGGAAGGTGCCAATCTGCAGCAAGTAAGATATCCGAGCACGAAAAGATTCACTCTTTGACAAGGCTCTATGTCGAAAGGTTTGAACGAAAATCCAACGATTTGATGCAGATACTCGAATCGGTTCACGGCAGTTGGCACGAAGCAATGCATATATATCTGTTCGGTGCAATGAATATGGGTTCACCTGCAAACAAAGAGGCATTGATGAAGTTAGCTCGTGAGGTACCCTATTCGGTTGTGATGCGTGAAAGTTCAGACTCAATGTCGGTGGATGCATTGCTTTTGGGTGTTGCTGGTTTTCTCGCAGCTGAACCGATGGACGAATATTCTTATCAACTTAAGAGACGTTTTCGCGAGATTCAGATGAGATACAGTAATGATGTAATAAATGCGAGTCGTTGGAAGAGCAATAATTTAAGACCTCAGAATTTACCTATCAGGCGATTGATACACCTTTCACATTTGGAGACCAAACGCGATTTCACTCTTGAACGAATTCTGGCTTTGAAATCGGGTGAAGAGGCTCGTCGAATGTTTGATTTTGAGCTCAGAGATTATTGGCGTACCCATTCCTCATTGTCAGTTTTGACACAACATCCCTCTGGCATAGGGACATCTGCGGCGGAGATTTTGGTAATAAACTTTATAGGTCCGTTGATGTTTTCGTATGGACGGGCAAATGGTGATAACGAATTGTGTGAACGGGCCTTCAAGATTGTTGGAGAGCAACAACCCGAAGAAAACAGATATGTAAACCATTGGCGTAGTTGTGGCATTGTTCCCGAAAATGCACTATTTTCACAAGCACTTGTTCAATTGTCATCGGTTTATTGCAACTCGCATAGATGCACCGAATGTTTCATTGGTCGCAAAATTTTTAGAGATATTATGATTTCAGAGGGAATGCTCAAAGGTCGTCAGTAATAATCTGTGATTATTAAGCAAAATAAAAATAAGAGAGTGTTCGAAAATCAAAATGAACACTCTCTTTTTGTTTATTGGATATTTTTGAAAACGAGTCCTGTGTCGTCGGCATCAATTTTTATTGTCGAATTTCGGTCAATTTGTCCTGCCAGAATTCGCCTTGACAACTCGTTAATCAGATTTCGTTGTAGAGAACGTTTTACCGGTCTTGCTCCGAATAGAGAGTCGAATCCATCTTGGGCAAGCCACTCTATAGCCGAGTCGCTTACGGTCAGCGAAACTCCATTTTGACTCAACATTTGGCCAATGCTGTCAAGTTGCAGTCGGACAATATCTTTCACCTCTTGGATGGTCAGAGGAGTGAACATCACGATTTCATCTACTCGATTGAGAAACTCCGGACGAATAGTCTGTTTCATCAATTCAAATACCTGATTGCGAGTCTTTTCGATTACTGATTTGCGGTTTGTATCCGTAATATTCTCAAAGTTGTCGATTATCAGATGTGAACCTATGTTCGATGTCATAATGATAATCGTATTCTTGAAGTCTACGGTACGTCCCTTGTTGTCGGTCAGTCGACCGTCGTCGAGCACCTGTAACAATATGTTGAACACATCGGGATGAGCTTTTTCGATTTCGTCGAGCAAAACCACCGAGTATGGTTTACGTCTGACAGCTTCGGTTAGTTGTCCCCCTTCGTCATATCCGACATATCCAGGAGGTGCTCCAATCAGTCGTGAAACCGAATGTCGTTCCTGATACTCACTCATATCGATACGGGTAATCAGGTTGTCGTCATTAAATAAAAATTCAGCCAGTGCTTTTGCTAGTTCTGTTTTACCGACCCCCGTAGTACCAAGAAATATAAACGAACCTATTGGTCGACGCGGATCTTGCAACCCTGCACGGCTACGTCTTACAGCATCTGAGATTGCAGTGATTGCATCATCTTGACCTACAATTCGTTGGTGCAGTTGCGACTCCATACTCAGCAATTTTTCCCGTTCACTTTGCAACATTCTGGTGACGGGAATGCCTGTCCAGCGTGCAACAATGTCTGCGATGTCCTCACTTCTGATCTCCTCTTTTATCATAGAAGAATCATCGCCATTGATTGCCATCTGTTCGGTGAGTGTTGCAATTTCACGTTCAGCATCTTGAATCTTGCCATATCTGATTTCTGCGACCCGACCGTAGTCGCCACGACGTTCTGCTTCGGTGGCCTCAATCTTGAGATCATCTATGAGTTGACGATTGTACTGAATCCGTTCGAGAATATCCTTTTCACCTTGCCACTTGGCTATTAATTGTGTCCGTTGAGCATTCAGATTTTCAATTACTTGAGTAAGTTCATCAACTCGGATTTGATTTTTTTCACGACGGATAGCTTCACGTTCGATTTCAAGTTGACGGCAGCGTCGGTCAAGAGAATCGATCTCTTCGGGTACGGAGTTCATCTCGATACGCAGTTTGGCAGCTGCCTCATCTATCAGGTCAATTGCTTTATCCGGCAATTGGCGTTCGGTTATATATCTGTGAGATAGTTCTACGGCTGAGATGATTGCCTCGTCACGAATCTTCACTTTATGGTAATTTTCATATTTTTCCTTTAGTCCACGCAGAATCGAAATGGCATCCTCAACGGTAGGTTCATCAATCATAATCTTTTGAAATCGACGTTCTAGAGCTTTGTCCTTCTCGAAATATTTTTGATATTCGTTTAGTGTAGTTGCTCCGATAGACCTCAGTTCACCTCTAGCCAGAGCCGGTTTCAGGATATTGGCAGCGTCCATAGCCCCTTCGCCACCACCTGCTCCGACCAGTGTGTGTATTTCATCTATAAATAATAGAATCTCTCCATCTGAATTAATCACCTCTTTGACGACAGCTTTAAGACGTTCTTCGAATTCGCCTTTGTATTTTGCTCCCGCAATCAGGGCTCCCATATCCAGCGAGAATATCTGTTTGGATTTCAGATTTTCTGGGACATCGCCATTAACGATTCGATGGGCAATGCCCTCGGCAATGGCTGTCTTTCCGACACCTGGTTCACCGACGAGTATAGGATTGTTCTTTGTGCGGCGTGAGAGAATCTGCAACACACGACGAATCTCCTCGTCACGTCCGATTACAGGGTCGAGTTTGCCGTTGCGGGCGAGTTCATTCAAATTTGATGCATATTTTCCCAGAGCATCATACTCTTGGTCGGCAGTTTGGCTATCAACTGTAGCTCCCTTTCTCAGTTCGCGAATCGCAGCAATCAGCAACTTCTCGGTGACTCCTGCGTCTTTAAGCAGTTGGGCTGCAATGTTTTTCTCGCCTATAACTCCAAGAATAAGATGTTCAGTCGAAATGTATTTATCATTGAACTGTTTGGTTGAATCTAAGGCTCTCTGAATAGCAGCTGTAGTCTCGCGTGACAGATAAGGTTGTCCGCCTTCGACCTTTGGCAGAGAGTTGATATGTGAATCTATCTGACTTTTAAGTTGATTGAGATTTGCTCCAACTTTCGACATCAGATATGTACCGATACCCTCTGGTTCGTCAAGTATAGCCTTGATTATGTGTAATGGTTCAATAGCCTGTTGGTTCATCGATGATGCTATTGATGCAGCACTTTGGATTATCTCTTGTGCCTTTATGGTCATTGTGTTAATGTTCATTTTGTCACAATATTTTGGTTTGATAATAGTGTGAACAAAATGTTTGCCACAAACAAATTTCAGAAAAATTGTCACTAATAACTGCCGTAATATCTTGACATTCAGGTGTGAATAGGACAATAAGTCAGATGCAACTGAAAAAATGTCAGTCAATGACAAAAAAAATGCATATCTTTACAAACCAATAGCAATTGTGTAATTATGATATATCCGTCAGATTTTGAGTTAAAAATAGGCTTTGATCGTATTCGTGAGCAACTGAAAAAAAGGTGTGCTACGGAAGGTGCTAAATTGTTGTGTGATTCTATGCGTTTTTTGACCTCTGCACGGAAAATTTCGATGTTACACACTCAGGTCGTGCAGTTGAAATCATTACTGCTGCTTGATAGTGGATTTCCCAATTCAGGATATGTTGATACGACCGAATTGCTGAATAAACTCGATATTAAGGGAACATTTCTTGAGCCTACAGAGTTGTTAATTCTGAAAGAGGCATTTGAAACCATACATCGACTATTGCACTATTTCCGCAATAAAAGTGATGAAGAGACATTCGAGTTGAAACGTATTTTTGAGGGTATTGCAGATTTTCCAGACGAAATAGAGGCCATCGAACATCTGGTTGATCGATTTGGTAATGTTCGAGATTCGGCCTCGGAGGAACTACGCCAGATTCGGCGTGAAATCGCAGTGCGTCAAGGACAGGTCGCAAAACGTATACAACGTATTTTGCTTGAGGCACAAAAGGCAGGAATTGTTTCTGAAGAGGCTACGGTTTCGATTCGCGATGGTCGTACGGTAATTCCCGTTTCGGCTGTCAATAAAAAGAAAATCAATGGTTTGATTATTGATGAATCGGCTACGGGACGAACGTTCTACATTGAGCCTGTCGAGGTTGTTGAACTTACAAACGAACTGAAAGAGTTGACTTTTCAGGAGCGTCGTGAGATTGTCCGATTGTTGACCGAATTTACTGAGGGATTGAGACCTCGCTATGAAGATATTTATCACGCAGGTAATGCTCTGATTTTCATTGACTTTATTCGGGCTAAGGCAAGATTTGCCATTGATAACGATTGTGGTAGTCCGATTATTTCGTCAAAACCATTGATATCATTGCGACGTGCAAGACATATTCTGCTCGAACAAACTCTGAAACGCGAGGGTAAAGAGGTTGTACCACTCACAGTTACGTTGGATAGTAACAAACGGATATTGGTGGTTTCAGGGCCGAATGCAGGTGGTAAATCTGTCTGTATCAAGACAATTGCACTATCTCAATATATGTTCCAATGCGGAGTTTCGATTGCTGCGGGAGAGAATTCAGAATTGGGAATCTTCCATAAACTATTTATGGATATGGGAGATGAACAATCTATTGATAATGACTTGAGTACATATAGTTCACATTTGTTGAATATGAAGACCATTCTGCGTAATGCGGACGACCGCTCGATAATATTCATAGATGAGTTTGGAACGGGTACCGAGCCATCAATCGGAGGAGCCATTGCTGAAAGTTTGCTCGAAGAGTTTGAACGCAAGGGACTATTTGGAGTAATCACGACACACTATTCTAACCTTAAATATTATGCAGACCGTGCGAGTGCAGTCATAAACGGTGCAATGAGTTTTGATGTTCAGCAGATTAAGCCAATGTTTTCCCTTGAGGTGGGGAAACCGGGCAGCTCATTTGCTCTTGAGATTGCTCGAAAAATCGGATTGCCGGATGAGATACTTGTGAGTGCTAAGGAAAAAATTGGTAATGAACAAGTTAATGTCGAACGTCAATTAAGAGAGATTGCCCGTGACAAAAACTATTGGCAGTCGAAACGTGAACGTATAAAGGTTGCAGAGAAACGAGTTCTCGAACTTGAAGATCAATATAGTACAGACCTCGCATTAGTGCGAGATGAACGTCGTAGAATATTGAATGAAGCAAAACAGCAGGCTCGGGATATTATTGCCGATGCGAACCGACAGATTGAAAATACCATTCGTGAAATTCGTCAGGCACAGGCTGAACGTGAAGCTACACGTGAAGCTCGCCTTAAATTTGAGGAATTTCGTCAAAGTGTTGAGCAGCTGGATTCGGATCAGGCACAGCAGGCAATTGATCGAAAAATTGCCAAGATAAAGGCTCGTGCTGAACGCAAACGCGAGAAATCGGAGATTGTTCCTTCAAAAGATACTACCTCCAATGTCCAATCTAAACGCGAAGTTGTTGTGGGTGATAAGGTGAGGTTAATTGGACAAAATGCAGTAGGTGAAATCATTACAAAGAGTGGTAAACGTTTGACTATTGCAGTCGGAAATGTCACCACTACGATATCGATTGATAAAGTTGAGTTGATTTCAAATTCTGATTACAAGCAGGTTATGCGAAAAAATATTGTTATCACGCCATTGCCGAAGATGAACTATGATATGAGTGATAAACGATTGAATTTCAAGCCAAGAATCGATGTTCGTGGAATGCGTGCTGTTGAAGCAATTGAGGTGGTAAGAGAATTTGTTGATACTGCTATAATGTTGGGAGTAAGTGATTTACAAATACTTCACGGGAAGGGTACGGGTGCATTGTTGCAGGAAATCAGAAAATATTTGTCCACGGTGAAAGAGGTGGCATTTGCACGAGATGAACACGTCGATTTCGGAGGTTCGGGTATCACGGTGGTGAAATTGAACTTGTAATGACTAACTTAGATTATTTGTTTATGGATTACGGAAAGATATATCTAATACCTACGAATATAGGAGATGGAGCAGTATATGACGAAATGCCCGAAATAAATGGCAGAATCATTAATCAGCTTGACTACTTTATAGTTGAAAATATACGTTCGGCACGACGATTCCTGAGTAAAGCAGGTATTGAAAAACCAATTGATTCACTTGAATTTATCGAACTGAATGAACATACAGTCCTCGAAGATATTGCTCCGATGCTGAAACCGATTATGTCAGGACGTTCAGCAGGAGTTCTCTCTGAGGCGGGACTGCCTGCTATTGCCGATCCCGGAGCTGATATTGTGGCTGCGGCACAAAACATTGGTATCGAGTGTATTCCACTTGTAGGTCCATCGTCGATATTTATGGCACTGATGGCTTCGGGAATGAATGGACAGTCGTTTGCATTTAATGGCTATTTGCCGGTGAAACAATCTGATAGAGCAAATGCAATCAGACGATTTGAAAAAAGGGCAATCACCGAATCTCAGTCTCAGATTTTCATTGAGGCTCCGTATCGCAATGTCAAACTGATAGCAGATTTTCTGAGTGTGCTTTCGGGTACAACGAGGTTGACCATTGCAGCCGATATTTTGAGCAAAAATCAATATATCAGAACGTTATCAGTTGCAGAGTGGCGACAAACCAAACTGCCAGAACTAAATAAACGTCCTGCGATTTTTATTGTAGGTGGGAATCGCAATCACTAATAATATCTGGTCTAAATTATCTGCTCCATTCGCCCACTTCGAGGTCACGAATGTTATTGCCATCAATCACGAATCGAACGGCAGTACGAACTTTGTGGAATCCGTAGATGCCTGCTGCTCCCGGATTTATGTGTAGCAATTCATACTTATGATCGTAAATAACCTTCAATATGTGAGAGTGTCCACAGACAAATAGTGTCGGACGATATTTTTCGATGGCTTCGCGTATTGCCATAGGGTAGTGATCAGGGTAACCACCAATATGAGTCATCATAACCTTTACATCTTCACACTCGAATAACATTGATGGATGATATGAAATTCTAACAGTGTGATTATCAATGTTTCCACAGACTGCTCTCAGTGGTTTAAAGGCTGCTATGGTGTCTGCCGTAGCAATATCTCCGATATCTCCTGCGTGCCAAATTTCGTCTACATCAGACAGAAAGTCAACGAGTTTCTGGTCGAAAAACGAATGTGTATCCGAAATCAAACCAATTTTTTTCATTGTTATTCGTTATTTTTATCGGAGAAAAATTCATCAAGTGCTGTTAGAAATATCTCGACAGTTCTCTCCATTGAGAAGAATGATTTTCCACCGGCAGCATTTTTATGACCTCCTCCATTGAAATATTTTCGTGCGAAACTATTTACATCAATATCGCCCTGTGATCTGAGAGAAACTTTGATACACGATAGAGTTTGCATAAAGAATGCCGACATTGTGATGTGTTTTATTGACAACGGGTAGTTCACAAAGCCTTCGTTATCACCGGGTTTAAATTCATACTCAGCCATCTCTTCTTGAGTCAGTGTCTGGTATGCAGCATTGTGTTTTTCGACTATTACCATCTTTTGGTCGAGCATATGCCCCAGCAGTCTCATACGTTTCTCCGAGTAATTATTGAAAATCGAAGAGTTTATTAATGGAATATTAATACCCGTTTCGAGCAGTTTGGCTACTGCACGGAACAACTCGGGGGTCAGATTGCTGTAACTGAAATTTCCCGTATCGGTCATCATACCTGTGTATATCTGTTCGGCCATAGTTTTGTCGATCAGATTTGAGAGTCCCAAAGCCTCGATAATCGAATAGACCAAAAATGCCGTAGATGACGATTCCGGATGCGAGAACATCAAATCGAACTGGGGGTGAGGTTCACAGTGGTGGTCAATCAGCACTCGGGTTGCCATTGGGTTACTGCGTACTATTTCACCAAGCTCCTCAATGCGGTCAAGATTGTTGAAATCCAGACAGAAAATGATATCACAATCAGAGATGAATTCTGCATACTCCTCACTGCGATTCTTAAAACTACGCAGTTCGTTATTTTTGTCGATTGATTCGAGAAACTGTGGAGGTGCATTCGGCACAAAAAAACGTGCCTTGTGATTCAGTTTATTCAGCAAACTTGTCCAAGCGAGTCCTGAACCGACGGCATCACCATCGGGATTGACGTGTGAAACGACAGCAATCTGTTTGGGTGTTGCTGATAGCAATTTATTTAGTGCTTCTAATTTTTCTTTTTTTAATTCCATAGTTATTGAGATTAGGGGATTCTGCCGACAATTGTTGTTATAAAGTCCTCTTCTGTGAGGTATTTACGAGCTAGATCTCTGACACGTTCGGGAGTAATGTTTTTTATTTCTTCGAAAAATTTTATCACTGAAGAGTTATCATTTCCGTTTTGAATGTTCTCAATAGTTACATCTGCAATGCCGAATGGTCCGTCGAGAATACGCATTATATCACCAATCATAATATTCTTTACAGCGGTGAGTTCCTGTTCTGAAACGAGTTCTTCTCTCAGTCGTGACATCTCATAACGAATCTGTGTCAATGAATCTTCCGTTGCTTCGGCTGCCACTTCGGTTGAGATTGCCAAATAGCCGTTATGTGCCAGATTGACCATTGTTGAGAAAATTCCGTAAGTATAGCCTCGTTCTTCTCTCAGATTGCTGATAAGACGCGAACCGAAATATCCTCCTAAGATTGTAGATACAATCTGCATACCATTGAAGTCTGAGTGATTTCTTGTAAACAACATTCGACCCATTCTGATGGCTGATTGCAGTGCTTCGGGACGTGACTCGGTGAGTAATTTTGTCTGTACTATCTCCGGCATAACACTATGTTCGGCAGCACATCGGTGGCTCGGAATCTTGTTTAGCAATTCTAAAATGTGAGTCGTATGTTCCGGTTTCACATTTCCGCTGCAAACAGCAAAGCATTCTTGGGCGATGTAATGTCTACGATGAAATTCGACAAGCATTTCGCTGTTTAACTTGTCATAGAGTTCGGCTTCATACGAACATCCATAAGGGTGATTTTTACCGAATAGAGCCTCTGCAAATAGTTCTTGAGCTCGGAATGCTCCTTTTTGACGACGGATTTGAATCTGTTGTTTGCGTTTTGCAGCATAACGATCGAGATCACTTTGGTCGAATTTGGGATATATGACCATTTGTTCAATCAATTCGAGAGCCTTGTCAAGAAATTTCGGAAGTGTACAGACTGATATAACCGAGTAATCGCGATCCATCGATGCCTCATAATTCAGACCATAGTAGTCTTGAATTTCAGCGAGTTCTTCAGCTGAGTATTTCTGTGTGCCTTCACTCAGCATATTCAGCGTAGATGATGCTTCAAACGGGTGTTGCTGAAATTTTACTCCTGCATTGAACACAAGTGACACTCTCAGCACATTGTGATCCTCAATGCAAATTTGGTATAAATCTATTCCGTGCTCCGAATTGACCTTCTCGGCGAGAGGTACACGAATCTCTGAGGGTATGGTTAGTGGAGGTTGTATTTCTCTATTTGGTTTCATTTTCAGTCAGGTATAACAACGTTGAACTATTTTCCGAAGAGAACATCTCTCGAGCCGTCTGCATAATTTCATCTTGCATAACAGACTTATAGATTGATACTTCACGATTTATCAAATCTGTATCTCCCAGCATCGAGTAGAATCCCAGGTTCATCGCTTTATTCATAATATTTATATCGCCGAACGTTGCACCGGTTTCGAATTTATTCTTAACCTTTTGCAGTTCGTAGTCACTTACAGGTGTGTTTTTTAACTCCTCAAGTTGTTGTAACAGAGCTACTTCGACCTCTTCGGCCGTATGTCCTTGGGCAACGTGTCCTGTCACGACGAATAGTCCGGGATCCTGATCGCCTGTAATGTATGCATTCACACTTGTACACAGGCGTTGCTGTTGGACAAGACGAGTGTATAGTCTTGAAGAGTTGCCGTTTGAGAGTAAATCACTGATTACGTCCGAAATATGAAACTTACGACTTGTTCGTGAGGCCATATGGTAAACAATTGTAACAACCGATACGGGAACATCTCTTGTTACGGTCATTCGTCGAGCCTCAATCTGTTGAGGTTCCTGTTGGATATCTGTTACAGCAGTTTTGCCACGTGAAATATCTCCAAACCATTTGTTAACTTTATCCAGCACAAGTTGTTCGTCACAGTCGGCAACAATGCTTAGAATTGCATTTTCGGGAGAATAGAATCTGTCATAAAAATCACTCACCTCGTCAAGTGTAGCATTTGCGATGTGGTCGGGAGTCATCCCGATTGTACTCCAACGATATGGGTGTCTTTTGTACGCCATCGGACGAATCAACAGCCATAAGTCGCCATAGGGTTGATTCAGATATCGTTGATTGAATTCTTCGATGACGACTCGTCGTTGCACCTCAAGAGAGTGAGAATTTATATTAAGCCACTGCATTCGGTCGCTCTCGAGCCATAGAGCTGTCTCAAGATTCGATGTTGGCAGGGTCATATAGTAGTCAGTATAGTCGGCATTGGTGAATGCGTTGTTATCTCCACAAGCCATCTGAATTGGCACATCAAAATCTGGAACGTGTTTACTGCCAGAAAACATCAGGTGTTCGAATAGATGTGCAAATCCTGTTCTGTGTTCCGATTCGTTTTTCGAGCCGACGCGGTAGATCAAGTTTACGGCAGCCAAAGGTGTCGATTTGTCACGATGGACTATTAAGGTCAGACCGTTGTCTAAAGTATGTTCTTTATATTCAATCATATTTGATATTTGCAGTATTAATTAATCAAACTCAATAGGTCCGATTTTTCTCATCAGAACACGAATCTGAGATGCTCGCGAGACCATATAACTTGACGGATTCCCGATATTTCTCACACGCGGATTAGGCAGTGCAGCGGCAATCATCGAGGCTTCGTATGTATTGAGTTTTTCAGCATCTTTTTTATAAAACTTTTGTGCAGCACCCTGCACTCCGTAGACATTGACTCCTGTTTCGATAACATTCAGATAGACCTCCATAATGCGTTTTTTGCCCCAGATTAGCTCTATTAGCAGTGTGTACCAGGTCTCAAATCCCTTTCTGATCCAGGTTCGCGAGGGCAGACAAAATACATTTTTGGCTGTCTGTTGTGAAATCGTACTGCCACCTCTCAGTCTTTTCCCTTTGCGGTTATCCTTGATAGCCATCTTTATTGCGTCGTAATCTATCCCGTAGTGTTCGACAAAGTTGTTATCTTCAGTCGAAATGACAGCTCTAATCATTGATGGATTAATTTTTTCAATCGGAACCCACTTGCTGCTAAAATGGAATCCTGCTTCCGGAAAATTCTGAAAAAAGCGAATGACCTTTAACGGAGTAACAGTTACGGGTACATATTTATAGACAACAACCGAACCGACAGACCACGTAAAAAAAGCAATGATAACAAAAATCAGGAGTCTTAACAGATATTTAATCATTGTCGGTTAGTATTGAAATTGTCCACAAATCGTTTCAGGTCCTTACGAATGTACTGGTATTGGGGACACGAATCGAATCCCATATTTGTCTGAATGACATCTTCGATATTTCGCAATGAATTATTATAGTTGCTCAATTCGTTTTTCAGAGTTTTGCCACGTTGCGAGCTATTTGTTATTATGGTGATCATATTGTCTTTCAGTTTATTGCAGACACTCTTCATTGCGACCAGCACAACGTTGTCCATCAGCGTATGGCCCTGCATAAACATATAGCAGTTTTCGGGTCTGACGTCACATTTGAGTTTAATTTCTTCGGCAAAATTACTGATTTGTTCGGGGTAGTTGGGGTAATCACGTTCTAGGTAGTTTAACTTCGACTTAACTTGTCGTGCAACCCAATCGATCGTAGGCTGACCATTAGCTGTGAGGTCGACATAGTGCAATTTGACGATATTGCGGAAGTCACTCAGAGAGAAGGCTGTCTCATTAGCTTTGAGGGCTGAAAAGGCATACCACAGAAACGCAGGATATATCGTCTTTGAAAATTGTTCCATAAACAATTCGAAATCAAAGATTTTCATATCATTCTTTGTGACCTGAACACAAGCTGAATGCAGTCCCTCAGAGTAGCACATAATATTCTCTATCGAGTAGGCGTAGGTGTGGAATATGAAGGGTGTCTGATTTATCAGTCTCGATTTTTCGGTATGATCACCAAACAGCCAGTCGAAATCGCTATCAACGCAGAGTATCATATTCTCACCGATATCTGAAGCCATCTTCAGAACAACATTTTTGCCTTTAGCCAAATCGTCTCTGACCGGAACGCTAATTTCAAACCTCAACGCCGGACTCTCAAAATCATCGAGCAGTCGCCTCCAAAATGCAATATCGTCATAGCCTTCGACGTATGCTCTGACTACACGCACCTTTCCGCCTCTCAATTTATTGACTGCACCGAAATACTCTGAATTTATATTGTCAACAAGTCTTTTCATCTACTCTTTAGGCCGAATTTCTGTATAGTTTAAATTTCCACCAGGTCGTTAATTTCGTGTACGTGTTCGAGCCAACCATTCATAACCATCGCAGGTGAGTGTGTTGCTACGATAATCTGTGCGTTGGGATTGATTTCAAGAATCGATTCAAGCAGAATTTTCTGCCATTCGAAATGCAGCGAAATCTCTGGTTCGTCCATCAGCATAATTGTCGGTTTGCAGTCCTGACACAAGACCGTTGTCAGTATCAGCAATAGTTGTTTTTCTCCGGCAGAGAGTTGGTATGGAGTAATCTCACGTTCGTGAAGTATGAATGTCAGCTCGTCGGAATTGCGATTAATCCGTTTCCCTGTGGGACTGAACAGTCGGTCTATCATATCATAAAACTTGGGTTTGACAGACATCACCTGATTAATTTGTTCCTGAGGTGCATTATTACGCAACATATCGACAAGCAGATTTCCCTGTTTGAGTTGGAATGACAGATATTTTCGTTGCAATTGATACAGATTCCAATCCATATCTGTTCGGACAGTTCCGTCTGAGAGTTTCTGCAAGGTTTCCAACTCTTTGAGTGTTACGTCGAATGTACTGATGACATCGATGTTGAACGCAGCATCGGTAACCGTTTGTCCGGCTGTGATTTTAGACCCATTATTGAACTCAATAACCATCGAGTCAATGACATTTTTTCGTTCACCGATATTCTTTTTATTAAGCAGCAGTGATGCGATATTTCGGATAACGGTACTTTTGCCGCTACCGTTTATTCCCGACAGGACATTGATATGTCGATTAAGTTTCC
This sequence comes from uncultured Rikenellaceae bacterium, assembly GCA_904501625.1. Classification (GTDB taxonomy): domain Bacteria; phylum Bacteroidota; class Bacteroidia; order Bacteroidales; family Rikenellaceae; genus CAJGBR01. The sequence goes on along the minus strand of CAJGBR010000030.1, from coordinate 1,330 downwards.
AGATAATATTGAGATTATTCAATAGCCCCTTGACTTCGATTTTGGTTATGTACTCAGGATTATGTTCCATAATGATGCATTTTTACACGTACAAATTTAAGTTTTTTTTTGCTAGCAAATAATAATTTCACTCAAAACTTTTTACCTTTGTTGCAGTAAAAATGTTTAATCATCCCACACAGATATGGTTAAGTTAAGTAAAAAGGATATTTTCAATGAATTGAAGTCTTATATCATCATTTCATTGGGTTTGGTAGTTTACGCCTTTGCGTGGATTTGTATATTGGCTCCGGCTCAGGTAGTTGGTGGAGGAGCAAGTGGCATTGCTTTGATTATTCAGGAAGCATTGGGAGTGCCTATGGGTCTTGGATTTCTGATTCTCAATGTCATTCTGTTGGGGATTGCACTTGTGTTGATTGGACCTCGGTTTGGCATCAAGACAATATATGCTATATTATTCATTTCGCTGGTTATGTCGGTGATTCAGCAGATAATCCCGGCTGACTTGCTCGGACTTAAAGACGATAAATTGTTGTCGGCGATACTTGGTGGTGCTTTGTGTGGAGTAGGTGTAACATTGTGTCTGCTGCAAGGTGGTAGCTCGGGTGGTACCGATATCGTGGCAATGATTATCACAAAGTTCTTCAATGTGAGTATGGGGCGAGTCTATATGATCAGTGATATGATTATTATTGGCAGTTCATTCTTTGTATTTGACCTTGATGCGATTATTTATGGTTACATTATGGTCGGAGTGTTCAGTTATACCGTCGATTGGATGATGGCAGGTCCAAAGCAGTCTATGCAATTGTTCATTATCACGAAGAATCCCGATTTATTGGCTGAGCAGATTTCGGTCAATCTCAAGCGTGGGGTTACGGTTCTCAATGGTGAGGGTTGGTATACCAAAGAGCCGGTAAGAGTATTGATGGTTGTGTGTCGCAGGGTTCAGGTCAGCAGTCTGCATCGACTGATTAATTCGGTTGATAAAGATGCCTTTGTTACAACGAGTGCTGTGACGAGTGTTTATGGACGAGGGTTTGAGTATATGAAGTTCAAAAGCAACGAAACGCCGAAAGAGGTTAAATAGTTTTAACGTGCCTGTCTGCAAAATGCGACAGGCATTTTTTTATTTATATTAATACTCAATAGAAATAATTATTATATTTGCATAAATCATTAAACTTAAAATTATGAAGAGGAAATCGTTAATTAGTTTGCTGCTTGTAGCAGTATTGGCTATCGGTAGCGTAGACACAGCATCTGCTCAACGCGAAAAAAAGAATCGCAGAAAAAAAGCTAAAATTGAGAACGTCGAAAATGCCAAAAT
>CAJGBR010000029.1 GCA_904501625.1 uncultured Rikenellaceae bacterium | reverse complement strand
GTAAAGAATGCTCCAGCCCCCTTATTGGCAATACTCAGCCAAATTGTAATAACCACCAACAAAGGCCAGATTACCAACAACACAACAAAGACCACCAAAAAATCTATAATACGTTTCAGACCTCTTCTATACATAACCTCTATTTGTTAATGTGTTCTACTACCACGTCATACGTATTTTCGATTCGGTAGTTTGCCAACAGATATTTGTAACCATTTTCTCCCATTTCGACAATTGAATGTTTATCATTCACAAACTTATTGACACAATTTGTAAACGCTTCGACATCGTTACTCTCACACCAATATCCATAACCATTTTCTTGAGCAATTGTTCCCACATCTGTATTCGGATCGGTTGCTGCAATAATTGGCATCTTATACTCGATATACGAGAGCAACCGTGACGGATAATTCGGTATGGTAAATCTATGATCAAGAAATATCAATCCCACATCACAACTCTGAACCAGCAGATCGTAATCCTCCTTCGGCAATCGAGATAATATAGTTATATTTTGATAATTTGCCTTTTCACTCCAAGTTTTCAATTTAGAGTATTCAGTACCATTGCCTACCACTACGAAATGGCAATCCTGACGATTAGCATTAGCTTCAAGACACTCTATCAGAAACGGTATTCCCTGTGGTTTTCCGAGATTACCTCCATAAATGAATATCGGACGATCCGCAGGCAATCCAAACTTTTCTCTCACCTGAGTTCTATTTTCAACAATCGGATGTGCAACAACCTCCAAACTATTCGGTGCAACCTCAACCCTGTCAGCTGACACAAACTTATTGTGTTTTAGCAAGAATTTAACATTAGCAGGCGACATACAACCGATATAATCTGATCGTCTGTAGAGTTGTTCCTCTTTTCTACGGAAATATTTATACAGCAGACTTGATTGTTTAAACATACCTAAATCGACTGCATTCTGCGGAAATATATCCTTCAACAGAAGATATGACACCGCATTTTGATTCTTCTGTTTGAGATAAGATATCACACTATTCAGTGTAATAGGAGGAGTTGCATAAAGAATCAAATCAAAATTTATATCACTCAGATATTTTTTTATTGCAGCCTTGTATTGTGATTCGAGCAATATTGTTGCGAGACCCTTTTCCAGGACATTTGTTTTCTGAATATTTAGTGTTTTTACATTCAGCACATGAACTCCATCGACCTGTTTCAATGCAGTGGGTTGACCGAACTGTCTTTCAACAGGTGAAACTATATACACGTCCCAACCTTCATCGCGAAATTTCCGCATCAAATCAGGATATATACCACGTCCTTCTATTCGATTTATTCGACTTACACTCAGGAAAATAACTTTCATTCTGAATCAAATTCGCAACTTACAATCTACAATTAGAAAACACTTTCAATTTTCTTCACAAAGGTACGTTTTTTCTGTCTAATCAGCAACTTATTTCGCAAAACAAAAAAATAGCATCTCTGACGAGATGCTATTTTTGTTATTATGTCTGAGAAGCACTACTGACGTTTCAGCGGGAATTCGAGTGACGGAGCCTGTGATTTCTTTGCATCTGTCTTATTGATTTCAACATCGTCAACCAGAATTGCTGACGGATAAATGAACGATGCCAAAGTTGCGTTGTTAAGAATAATGTTTGCAACGTTTTCTCTTGAAGATACTGCCAACAAACGTTTAATCTTAGCCAATTCTACTTTTGTCACTGAACAAGCACCAACTTGTGTTTCAGAACCATCTTTCGCACTAACGCGGAAAATCTGAGTTGCTAAACCTGCGTTCTTACGCACGATATAACCATATTCAAGACCCTCTTCTTTTACGGCTTTGATAAGTTCTTTCTTCATCTTATCGTGTTTAATACCCTTTGACACAGAGATGTGTACCGTACCCGGAGCTGTTACAAACGCGATATCTGTGGCTGAGAGCACATAACGTGATCTACCTGTAGAGGTCGGATTCTTCAATGTCGGGACACGGCTATTGAGCATTCTACGCATAATACCGTTTTCAACCAAAGTGATCTCTTTTTCAGGCACTACACCTTCAGCATCAATTTCATAAGCACCCATCAACTGAGTGTTATTATATTTTGCCAAAGTACTATAGTTTTTTACAGTCAGTCGTGAGTCAATAATCTTCTTTCCAATACGGTTTTCGATTGTCGGAGCAGCCTGTCTGTCGATACGTGTACGACCGGCGATAAGGGCTGTCTGTGGAGCAAACAGATTTGATGTAAATACACCCAATGCAGCACCATCTTCAAACAATACCGGACCTGCATAATACTCTTCGATAGGTTTAACAGTTCTGAGTTTAGTCAGACTTTCAGCAAATTTTCGCACCTGCTTAATCATCTCTTCCTGGCTCGGCATTTGACCTGGAGTCTGGCTCACCAGCTGCCAACTATCCGAGAATGAATAACCATCTTCTGTACGAACCATAGCCACTGCAGAAACCGACATCAATGACAACGGGATAATAGTCTCAACACCTTCGGTAGTAGTCTTATAGATTACCATTTCAAGACCACTCATCACCACACGGCTGTTCATCAGTTCAGGATATTCATTGAAGACAGCCGACAATTCGGCAATACGTTTCTCCCACTCTTTATGGTCATACTCAAATTCTGCTTTTCTTTCTACAACACGAACAATCGGTTCAATCTGTGAGAAATCGTCCATTGCCTCTTCTTCGGGAGTCAAAGGATTATTCGTGCGGATTGCAACCTTCGCAGCATAGTTCTTCAACGCAGCCTTGTAAAGCATATCTGAGAATGTCCAAAATCCATTCTTAATTGCCTGCTCATTAGCATCTGCTGGCATAACTACACGACCAAACTGTCCGTGATAGAACGGGTCACTGTTTCGGTGATAATCACCTGTTTGCAGACGTGTTGTACCGTGAGCTGTCCAAGGTCTGTCGTGAGTTGATGTAATTGCGCCCAATGATGCCGAAACATTGAACTGATGTGAACGACAAAATGCGTATGACAAGAAATAAGGTGTAGTATAACCAGGCAACTGAAGGTTTTCTTTATTTCTGTTCATCTCCGACTTCATAGCATCAATGATTGCCTTGTCATCTGGAGTCTGGCTATAAGCCGCTACAGCCGTAAACATTGCAACGACTGCTAATATATATCTGTTAAATCTTTTCATTGTCTTTCAAATTTTTATTCTCCCCACAAGATTACGGACGTTCAAGAATTGGAGGCAATTCGTTTGATTTTGCTTTTCTTTGCATTTCAACTTTATTAACCAAAATTGTAGGTGAGATTGCAGTTACAGGGATTGAACCTGATTCAGCACCACACATTCCGGTAAACACTTCGCTATCGCCTCCTGCGTGAATAATGTTCGAGAACATTGACAACGGAGTACCGATAAGGTCAACACCTCGAACCAATTGATCTGGACGACCATCTACGAAGACCTTGTAAACCTCTACAGGATTTACGCTGAACGAGTTTGTTTGACCTACGCTGGTCATTGTCAAACCTCCGGTAACAGACTTGAAGTAATAACCATACTCCTTACCTTGTTTCTTAACCTCTTCGATCAGCAGTTTGCGGAGATCTTCTTCAGTCAGATTTTCTGAAGACTCAATCAACAGATTTGACTGACGAGACACAGGATCGAATCCGTCCATACCGCGTGCGTGACCATTACTACGTGGGAAGTTGTCAATCGGGGTACGTGTCATCAGGAAATCTTGCAATTTACCATCTTTAACTGCGTGTACACGTTCACCGCGAATACCTTGATCGTCAAACTTATAGTAACCATTCAAATCTTCGCCGTTGTATGATTTCAGAGTTGGGTCATCATAAACGTTCATTGTCTTGGGCAATACATATTGACCTACGAGTTTCTTGAATGTCTGACCATCACGATCACTCTTCATACGTTGACCTTCGATACGGTGGCCAAAGATTTCGTGGAAAAATACACCTGATGCTGCACCTGAAAGGATTGCCGGGCCTGTATAAGGATCAACAATCGGAGCCTCCCTCAATGCCAACACCTTGTCAGCCATAGCATCAGCATCGCTGACCATCTTTTCTACAGAAGGAAGATTCTGAGGTTCGTAAGCAAAATATGACAGATACAACGGCAATTCCATACCATCGTCAGCCTTTGTTTGTGCATTGACCATAACACGTGCATAAGTCAAGTTTTGCACAACTTCACGGCCTTCTGTATCAATAAAATATCTACGTTCAACAGTATAAGTTATTGATGCCGATCCACTCAAAATTTTCTTATCTTTATCAAATACGGCAGATACTTTTTTCAACTTTTCAGCCCACTCATCAAGATCAAGTTTGCACTTTTCTTCGGGCAGTGCCTCTTCGTAATACTTTTCAACTTCAGCATCTGAAAAACACGGAGCTTTATCATCACTTGCTACGTTAACACTCTTATTTGCTAAATCGTTGCGGAATACACTAAGAGCAAATTGATAGCGATTATTTGTTTCGTTCCATATTGCCTGACGAATAGCCGCTTCACCACCTTCAACATTCAATGGCAATGCAGCTGACGAGAGGGCTCCGTTTCTGTTGTATCCTGCACCCATATGGCGGTTCTTAAAGTTATCAAACTCATATGAACCTACTCTGATTTGCGGAACAAATCGAACCGATCTTGTATGAATTGATGCAGTCAACGAACCAAACGATGTGGATACTTGTGATACAGTTTTATCAATAACTCGATAATTCATTTGATACGGAGGGAATTCTCCTTTTTGCAACTCCTTCATTTGCTGAGTCAACTCCTCTCGCAAAATGGTCAGAAGTTTGTCGTTTTTCTCTTGCGCGAACAATGTGCCCACTGACAGCATTGCTAATCCGGCAATCAAAATTGATCTCAATCTCAATCTCATTTTCATTCTACAAAAAATCAATTTTCCTACTCTGTTTGGGTTTTTCGGATTCCACCTAATAACATTTTACACCAATCCGGTATGGAGAAATTATATTCTCATACCGGACTAGCGTTTCATATATCAGACAATTAATTAGTCTTCGTTTTCAGTTTCTGCATAAGCCTTCAGCAACTTATCCTGAACATCCGACGGAACCTGTTCGTATGAAGCAAACTTCATTGTGTGTGTTGCACGGCCATTGGTTAACGAACTCAAGGTTGTAGAATAGCGGTACATCTCTGCCAGAGGAACTCGTGCTGTAATCTTTTCGAGACCTTTTTCGCTACCCATACCTTCGATAATTGAACGACGGTTTTGCAAGTCACTCATTACATCACCCATCTTATCTGACGGAACAAGAACCTCTACGCTATAGATTGGTTCCATAATCTTAGGACCTGCTGTACGGAATGCTTCCTTAAATGCGTTACGACCTGCCAACTTAAATGAAAGTTCATTTGAATCTACTGGGTGCATCTTACCATCGTAAACAACTACGCGGATATCACGTGCGTAAGAACCTGTCAGAGGACCTTCTTCCATCTTTTCCATCACACCTTTTTGAATTGCCGGCAAGAAACGTGCATCAATAGAACCTCCGACAATCGCACTGCAGAATACGAGTTTTCCACCCCATTCCAGTTCGACTTCGTCCTTAGATTTGATGTTGATATTGAGGTCTTTTCCATCAACTTTATATTTAACAGGATCGGGCATACCTTCTGTATATGGCTCGATAATCATATGAACTTCACCAAACTGACCTGCACCTCCAGATTGTTTCTTGTGGCGATAACCTGCTTGAGCAACTTTTGTAATAGTTTCGCGGTAAGAGATTCTCGGTGCGAAGAATTCGACTTCAAGTTTGTGTTGATTAGCAAGAGTCCATTTCAAGATATTGAGATGGTGTTCGCCCTGACCTTGAAGAATAGTCTGTTTAAGTTCTTTTGAGTATTCAACCAAGATTGTCGGGTCTTCTGCACGCATACGGTTCAACAATTCACCCAATTTTTCTTCATCACTTGTATTTACGGCGCGAACTGCACAACGATAACGTGGTGACGGCATCATTGCAGGTTCAATCTTAACATCACCTGATGTCGAGAGTGTATTGTCAGTTTTTGTAGATTTAAGTTTAACTGTACAACCGATATCACCTGCACACATTTCTGCAACTTTAACACGGTTTTTACCTGCGACAGCAAACATTTGAGAAATCTTTTCTTTATTACCGTTTGCTGAATTCACCAATTCCTGACCTTCAACAACCTTACCTGAAATTACACGGAAATAAGAGACCTCACCGATATGTTGTTCAACAGCAGTCTTGAATACATACAGAACAGTTTCAGCTGACATATCTGCCACAATCGGAGTACCATCATTCAATTTCATCGGGATAGCTTTATCCGGAGATGGTGTAACATTGATTACAAATTCCATCAAACGTTTAACGCCGATATCCATTTTTCCTGATCCACAGAATATTGGCATCATTCCTTGATGTGCAACTCCAAGGCTCAAACCTTTACGTACTTCGTCGATAGTCAATGCTCCTTCATCGAAGAATTTTTCCATCAGAGCCTCGTCGTTTTCGGCAGCAGTCTCAACCAAAATGCTACGATACTCTTCTACACGGTCATTCAATTCTGCTGGAATTTCCATCTCTTCGCGGATACCTGTATCGCCTTTGAACTTGTACATCTTCATTGTAAGCACGTCCACAATCGAATCGAAATCAGGACCCGGATTCACAGGGAATTGAACAACTACGGGTTTAACAGGCGAACTTTCGCGGATAGATTCGATGGTCATATCCCAGTTAGCTTTTTCAGAATCGAGTTGGTTTACAAAGCCGATCAATGGCTTAGCATATTTACGAGCATAACGAGCTTGGATTTCGCTACCTACCTCAAAACCATTCTGAGCATTAAACAACATCACGCCTGTATCTGCAACAGCGAATGCCGAGAAAAGTCCACCACAGAAATCATCTGATCCCGGAGTATCAAATATATTGAGTTTTCTTGAGTTGAACTCTGTAAAAAGCAGAGACGAGTATATCGAGCGTTTGTAGATATGTTCGATTTCGGTGTAGTCGGAAATTGTCGAATCTGACTCAATTGCACCACGTCGTTCAATTACTTTACCTTCGAATGCCATTGCTTCGGCAAGGGTAGTTTTTCCTGAACCTGAACTACCCAGAAGAACCACATTTTTGATTTCGTCTGATTGGTAAGTTTTCATAAGTCTTATATCTTTTTTTTTGAGAAAAATTAAAATTTTATTTCGGCAAAGTACGAATTTTTATTTAATTTTCATAATTTTATCGCGTATTTTTATAAATATTTTTAAGTTATGACTATAAAACATCCCTTCAAATTAGCTCTGAGTGCGTTTTTAATCATTGGGATATCGACACTTCAATCGTGCAAAAAAGATGAAATAGGCATCAATGAGCCACTATCCGGCGACAATAAAGAAAACCAACGCATATATGATTTGATGTCCCATTGGTATCTCTGGAACGAGCACATTCCTGATTCATACACAAAGACCTACAATACTCGTGAAGCCAAAGAGTATTTCCAATCTCTGCTCTATAATTATGGTGACACTTATGGTGACCGATTCTCATACATCGAAGAGAATTCCGACTACTCAGGATCCAAAGCAAGTTACAATTCCGAGTCTGACACGGGTTTCGGAATTACATACAAATACTCAAAGACTTCGATTGTCCAAACGGACAACTCATCATCAACACATTATATATATTTTATATATTATGTATTCCCAGATTCACCTGCAGCAAAGGCCGGACTCAAACGTGGAGACATCATCTATAAAATAAATGACAAATATATCGATTCGGACGATGCTCTGAAAGGGCTAAGCAGTGTAAAAATAAAATACACCCAACTCTCAGACAAAGAAATTCTTCTAAAAGACACAGATCCGACTGCTCAACTATCCGTTGCACAATACCCAACAAAACCTATATGGGCATCGAAAATCATCACAGACAATAACAAGAAAATTGGCTATTTATGCTACAAGTCATTCTCGTCAAACTCTCAGGATCTCATAAACGAATTCTCGAAATTCCGCAAGGAAGGCATATCTGAATTGGTACTTGATTTACGATACAACTCGGGAGGATTGCTGAATATGGCTCAGTTCTTGGGCAGTCTGATTATCCCGAAAGACAAACTCGGATCAACATTCATTCAACAGGTCTGCAACAAAAAACTTAACAATACAAAAGATATTAACCTAACTCTAAAAACCTCGACCAACAGTACGGTCACCAATAACAAAATCGAGATTGAACGACTGTATGTCCTCACCAGCGGAGTGACTGCATCGGCAAGCGAAACCATTATTTTGTGTACCAAACCATATTTGAAGAATGTTTATGTAATCGGGCACACCACACGAGGCAAGAACCAATCGGCGGTCGAACTGAAAGACAAAAACTCAAAATGGATACTACATCCTATTGTGGCAAGAATCTACGACTGCAATATGAAAACCTTTAGTGAGACAGGCATTACTCCTGATTTCAAAATAAATGAAGATTTGAATATGCCATACAAAGAGTTGGGCGATACGGAAGAACCTCTTTTACAGACCGCATTGCACCATATCAAGAACGGCTCATTCCCCGCAACTAGCAAGGGTAGTGTAAATACCGACTTCGGTCAATTAATAATCAACAATCAAGATAAAGGCGGAAATATTCTAATACTTAACAACTTAGAATAATGGGTGGATTAAGAGATTTTATAGAGACATTACATAAATCGAACGAACTTGTAAAGATATCAACTTATGTTAATCCCGAATTGGAGATTGCCGAAATAACAGACCGAGTTTCAAAAAGTCCCAATGGCGGCAAGGCATTGCTATTCGAGAACAACGGGACCGAATTCCCGGTACTGATCAATATGTATGGCAGTCAGAGCAGAATATGCTCTGCTCTGAGAGTAGATTCACTCGACAAACTCGCCGAGAGAATCTACAAAATCTGGGAGATCGTCACTGCTCCGAAATCCTCATTTTCAGATAAATTGCGAATGGTTCCGCTGGCAGCAGAGGCTTCAAAATGGCTTCCAAAATATTCGACTCGCAAAGGCGAATGCCAGCAGGTCATTTGGAAAAATGAAGATGCAGATTTATCGAGACTACCCATTCTGAAATGTTGGCCCAATGATGGAGGACGATTCATAACCCTGCCAATGGTAACAACCAAAGATCCAGAAAGCGGTTCTCGCAACATAGGTATGTATCGAATGCAGATTATGGGCAAACACTCGGCTGCACTGCATTGGCACCCTCACAAAACAGGAGCTAAACACTATAACGCCTGGAAAAAACACGGCGGGAAAATGCCCGTAGCTGTCTGTCTTGGAGGAGATCCAGCCTATGCCTATTCAGCCACGGCTCCGCTACCAGACGGAATTGACGAGTGGATTCTCTCAGGTTTTATCCGCAACAAACCCGTCGAACTTGTAAAATGTCTGACCAACGAGCTGCACGTTCCATCGGATTGTGATTTCGTAATTGAGGGATTTGTGGACATATCTGCACCAAAAGTATTGGAAGGACCTTTCGGTGACCACACAGGATTCTACTCTCTGGAAGACTATTTTCCACAGATGGAAGTGACCTGTATCACACATCGTCACAATGCAGTATATCCAGCCACGCTGGTCGGCATTCCGCCTCAGGAAGATGCACTGCTGGGATTGGCAACAGAACGAATTTTCCTGGCACCGATCAGGCTACTGATGCAACCCGAAATCTCGGATATGAAAATGCCACCCGAAGGTGGTATGCACAATCTGGCCCTTGTCACTATCAGCAACACATTCCCACAACAAGGTTTCAAAGTTGCCTCAGGGCTATGGGGTGCAGGACAAATGATGTTCAATAAGGCATTGATAATACTACCCGATGGCATTGATTTATGTGACAATGAACTTATTGCAAAATATATTTCTCGAACCAAACGAAAAAATATACTGCTTAGTCAGGGACCGCTGGATATTCTGGACCACGCAGCTCAAGAACTCGGCAGTGGCGGGAAAATTGCTCTTGATTTAACTTCTGTTGATATATACTCCGATATCGAACCAATCGGACTTCCCACAGAGTTTACCCTCACCAAAGGCATCGAGAGAATTGACACAACATTCGCATCAAAATGGAGCACTTTGGTTATCAATGCCGACCGCACACTAACTAACATCGAACAACTTAAAAACAGCATTGAACAGATTTGGTTATCTAATGGTATTTCAGGCATTAAATTCACACTTGTAGTTGACTCGGATATCGACCAAATCACAGCAAAAGATTTGGTGTGGTGGGCACTTGCCAATTTCGATGCAGACCGAGATTTGACATTCACCATAAACGATGTGTTAATCATTGATGCACGTCGCAAAACCAACGGACTAAATGGAACACTCCGACGCTGGCCTAATCCAACTACTACAGACCGCAACACGATTGACCGCATTGATCAAATCTGGGACAAATTAAATTTGGGAGAACTAATAAAGTCACCTTCAGAATACTACCAAAAATTCACACTCGGCACAGGATCTGATTCGGAATGAAATCCATAAAAAACATATTCAGCACATTGTTGAGTTTCACCAAAGATGAACGTTGGGCTGTCATAATTCTGGGAGTCGCAACACTGATTATCATCTCTATCAGAATTGCCAACAAATCATCATTGGGCAGAATCATTCAGGTTAAGAAGGACTACCCAACCGACACTGTAATTCAAGCAACCGAAGATACTCTATTCCAATTCGATCCCAATATTGTATCAACCCACGACCTGCAACGACTCGGTTTCAGTGAAAAACAAGCAAAGGCGATTGACAACTATCGACAAGCCGGTGCAAAATTCAGAACTGCAGCTGACTTTGGTAAAAGTTTTGTTGTATCCGACTCGATGCTTCAGAGACTTGCTCCATATATGCAATTCCCAAAAGAGAATACACAAACAAAACAGACTCAAAATAAAAATCAAAAAAGTGATATCAACAAAACTGATTCAGCAGCACTATGTGCCGTAAAAGGCATCGGTCCTATACTTAGCAGTCGAATCTTAAAATACAGAAATAGTCTGGGAGGATTTGTCTCAATCGAGCAAATCTCGGAGGTCTACGGAATAACAGATAAAGTTATCGAACAATTGAATAAAAATTTTTTTGCAGACAGTGCTGAAATTCAAAAAATTGATATTAACTTTGCACCCGAAAAAATTCTGAGACAGCACCCTTATTTGAGTAATCATATTGCGGACAGAGTGCTAAAAATCAGAGAATCGAAAGGAGGTTGGAATAATATCACAGAGATGAAAAACGACGAAACACTGCTACCAGATGAGGCTCGATTGTTGAGTCCTTATGTGGTTTTCCGTAAAAAAAATTGTGATACCAATCCTAAGTCCGCACCAAGTAAACAGATTTGAAAACAAATAAATAAAAAATAACCGTTATGATTATTATGCCAGTTAAAGAGGGCGAAAATATCGAAAAAGCTCTCAAAAAATTTAAACGTAAATACGAAAAAACAGGTGTCTTGAAAGAACTCCGCCGTCGTCAATATTTTACAAAACCGTCGGTGGTTAATCGTGCAAACAGACTCCACGCAATTTACGTTGAATCTCTGAACAGAGACGACGAATAGTCTGTACTCTCGGAGATTTATCTCTCTGCGACCTACGGCCACAGGTCAAAAATTGACCACAATTATTTGAAATATGGTAGACCGTTTCTTAGAATATTTGGTTGCAGAAAGACGATATTCAGAATCGACGAAGACTCATTATCTTGAGGTTCTTCGTCGGTTTTGTTTTTTTCTCGGACTCGACACAAACGAACTCACCGGAGACATCTTCAATGAAGAAGATATCAGCGAATGGATTATGTCTCTAAAAAAAGAAGATAATCTCAAAGCATCATCCATAAACACCTACCTTAGCGTAATCCACTCGTACTGGAAATACTGCCATAATCAGGGGACAACAACCACCCAAGACCCGTTTCGCAGTATCAAACGTCTTAAAACTCCTCGCCGACTGCCCGTATTCGTCGACCAAAATCGTATGGAACAAATTTTGAATACGTTCGATACACCACCCGACGATTATGAAAGTTGTCGTGATGAATTAGTAATTCTATTCTTCTACGCAACAGGAGTACGACAAGCTGAATTGAGAGATATAAAAACAGGCGATTTCTCGGCTGATTTCAACCAATTGAAAGTCAAAGGAAAAGGTTCAAAAGAGAGAATAGTGCCAATTCCGAAAAAACTGCGAGAAAAATTAATTTCATTCGCAGATAAATTTTTTACAGAAAATATTTGGAAAACACCCGAAAAATTTCTATTTTTATCCTCGAAAGGAGAACCGTTGACAAAAGGATATGTGTACCGAATTGTCAAACGAACACTCGAAAGTTTTGGCGTTACAGGCAGATGTAGCCCTCACGTTCTGAGACATACGTATGCAACCCACCTGCTGAATCAGGGGGCAGACTTGAGAAGTATTCAAGAGCTACTCGGACACGAAAGTTTGTCAGCGACTCAAGTTTATACGCATAATACTATTGAACATCTGAAAGAAGTTTATCACAAAGCCCACCCACGGGCTAAAAAAGATTAGGAGGATAAATTATGAACATCAAGATCCAATCGGTTAAGTTCGATGCCGACAAAAAATTGATCGACTTTATCGAAGCTAAAGTCGCAAAAATCGATCGTTTTATTGACAACATCGTTTCGGTCGACGTTACACTCAAACTCGACAAAGATTTCGACAACGGCAACAAAGTGGCTACGATCAAAATTACCGTTCCTGGCGATGAGCTGCTGGCAGAACGTCGCTGTAAAAGTTTCGAAGAGGCTATTGATCAGGGTCTCGACGCAATTCGAAATCAAGTAGATAAATACAAAGAAAAACTGAAATAATTAAAATCAAAACAAAAGGAGTCATAATGACTCCTTTTGTTTATAATATATATAATTTCTGTTCGTTTGATATATCGGGTAGTTCATTGAAAATATTTAACCCTTTTGAATTCTCACACTATCTTTGTAGTAGGTTTTAGTTTACATAATAAATTTGCAACAATGCTGAGTGGTGATATACTGAACGCCGTTGAACACATCATTAATGCGACGTCAGCGGATATAAGTTCGGAAGATCAAGCAACTAGAACTAAAATTAAGTATACATCATCAGCAAAAAAGGTTGGTAACATTTTATTTTCGTTAGGCGACAGATTCCGAGTGCTCGAAGTTGGGGGGATTAGAATGTGCTCCTATCGCACGTTCTACTTCGACACTCGGGACTGTCTTTTTTATAACGAATATGTCAAAAAAGCCCCTATACGTCATAAAATACGTATACGCCACTACTCCAATCTGAATAAATACTACTTCGAGATCAAAGTCAAAAACTTTTCAACCGGAGAACAGGTAAAACATCGCCTTGAAATTGAATCTTTTGATAAATACATTACCCCGGAAACCGAAGAACTGCTCAATAAATTGGTCGGAATCTCGTTCGATAAGTTGGTGCCAACACTCGAAAGTAGTTTCAAAAGATTAATTCTGGTTGACCACAAAAGCAATCAACGCATCTCTATCGATATGGATCCAATTTTCAAAAACCCACGAACCAATTTAGAGATAGGTGTTCCGGAACTCGTAATCATCGAAACACAACAAGATGACAATTCGATAGATTACTTCCAGATTGCCGTGAACCCAGATGATATAAAACTTTCAAACTTCAGCAGATATATGACAGGTATGTTCCTGACAAATGCAAATAGAAAATATAATGCTGAAAATAAACACATTTAATAAATTATGATTAAGATAGTCCCCAAATCTATACGTCCATATTTGAACCAGAGAGTACTTGAAATTCTGGTCTACTCGGTCATCTGGATACTGATCGCTATTATCCCCACATCGTGGGCTTATGACAGAGAACTTCACACGTGGGATTTACGATCACTTTACAGTTGGTGGAACAGATTAATTCCCTTCTTCGTCATATTTTTAATCAATATTCTGTGGCTTATTCCTCGATTCCTGCACAAAGGGAATCGCCGTTGGTTGTTTTTCCTTCTGACGGGGATATTCTCGGTTTTGGTAATCACACTGAACCCGCAAGCTACGTACAAAAACATCAAGATCGAAAGCCATATTCGAGAACAAAAAGCTCTCGAATTAATCGAAATCGAAAAGAATAAACCTCCAAGACTCGACCGTAAAGACAAACATAACAGACTTCAATATTATACTAAGCCTAAAATCCAATGGTGGAAGATCTCGCTGATTAATGACATCATAATAGCATTCACAACTATCGGTGTTACGATTTCAATTCGCTTGCTGTTCAAGTCTATCAAAGACCAACAAACTATGAGTGAACTGAAAAACCAAAATACCGAAGCCGAACTCGAATACCTAAAACATCAGTTGAGTCCACACTTCCTGATGAATACACTGAACAACATTCACGCTCTGATTGATATCAGTTCCGAAGATGCTAAGCATACAATTATCGAACTCTCAAAAATTATGCGTTATGTTCTGTACGACACAAGCAGCCAAACTGTATTGCTAAGTCGAGAGTTGCAATTCACCCGCAACTACATAGCTCTGATGAGTATCAGATATGATAGCTCGGTTGAGATCAGAATAAATACACCTACGAATATCCCTGATGTAATGATTCCGCCACTTTTATTGCAACCTTTCATTGAAAATGCTTTCAAACACGGAATCAGTTCAATCAAAAAATCGTTTATATATATTGATATCAACATTTCTGATTCGTACCTTTGCTGTGTGGTTACAAACAGCAATAACCACAAACAAGAGGAATCTGGCGGTATTGGACTTGAAAATATCAAAAAACGATTGCAACTACTCTACAACAATAGACACTCTTTAGAGATAAACAACGCCCCCGAGGTGTATACAACAACACTTAAAATACCGATAAACAATGATACGATGCATTGCAATTGATGATGAACCATTAGCATTACAGCAAACTGTAAGTTACATCAAACGTACACCATTTCTGCAACTTAAAGCACAATGTAAATCAGCTGCAAATGCGTTGGATATCGTTAATAGTGAAGATATTGACTTAATGTTTGTTGATATCAATATGCCAGACATTACAGGTCTTGAATTTGTAAAATCGCTGCAAAATCATATTATGATTATCTTCACGACAGCCTACTCGGAGTATGCAATTGAAGGATTCAAAGTTGATGCTTTAGACTACCTTCTCAAGCCGTTTGGATATGACGAATTTCTTCGGGCTGCAATGAAGGCTCAAAATCATTGGAATCTTATCAAACATACAGAACCTACCACTGAAGAACAATTCGATTATATCTTTGTAAAATCCGATCAGCGTATGGTGAAGATTCCATTCTCAAACATCACCTACATTGAGAGCCAAGGCGAATATGTCAAGATATTCATAAGTGGAGGTTCGAACGAGATGCCGTTGCTGAGTATGAGTATTATGGAACAAAAGTTGCCCCCTGAGAGATTTATGCGTGTTCATCGTTCATACATCATCAATCTCGATCACATTGTCGAAATCTCATACAATCGTATTTTACTGACTGATGGTAAAAAAATTCCGATTGGCGATATGTACCGAGATTCGTTTTTGTTGTTCATCAATAAAAATATGGTCAAGAAATAGAGAAAAGAGGGTATCCGTTTGGATACCCTCTTTTTAATCATTAACAACAGGTTCGAACATATCCTTCCTCTCTCCACATAGCGGACAGGTCCAATCCTCAGGCAAATCTTCGAACTCTGTTCCCGGAGCAATCCCGTCATCAGGAGCTCCAGTCTTTGGATTGTAAATCCAGGCACAAACTAAACAACGATACTTTTTCATAACTATACGCACATTATCCGATTGCGTATAGTACTATTTTTGTGCCAAAGTTTATATTCACTAAAGCAAATTAACGACTACATAAATCCAGTGAGCAACGATTGCTGCAACCAGACCACCTATTGTATGTGCGAGAATCGCCTTGGGAGTCAAGTGACGATAACCTATCGAATCAAGCATTGCAGTATGAGTACTCAGATAACCGCTCCAGCACATACCGATAGCCGTAAACACTGCGATTGCATTGCCGTCAATCCAACCGTGTGCAACAAAATTGGGCACCAGACCAAGTGCTGCACCAACAGCTCCCAGGGCTGTAATCGGGAACGCAACCAAGTGTGGGTCTGTAAATCCGAACAACCATTCGAAAATGAAATCAATCTTCTGAGCCAACATCGGCAACAATTCTACACCCTGATATGCTCCTCCGTTGTAGCCCTCTGCTGGAGCACCATTGGTCAACAAGAACACCAATGTTGAGATAATCAATACACCCGGAATAATTGCAAGGCCGACTTCAACCCCCATACGACCACCATCGAGCAACGAGTCAAGTATTCGCAAGAACAATGTTTTATCTTCGTTTTTATTTTCGACAACCTCTTCCAATGCCTCCTCAGCAGCATTTTCCTTAGCATATTCTGGATATGCTTTCAATGTAAAGTACTGCATCAGACGAGTCGATACGATACAACCGATTATCGCACCTATAAAACCAATAAGTGGCTCACTATAATAGCCCTGACCAATCATAAACACAATTACTAGCAATCCCATACCAAATGCTGTACCGAAATTTGTCAACGACACATATTGGAATTTTTTAAAATAGCTTGCAAATTTTTTATCATTAGCCAAAGAGATAATCGCCGGATTATCAGACAGGAAAGTCAGCACAGCACCCAACGATGCTACACCCGGAAGGTTAAACACAGGTCGCATCAGAGGTCTGAGCAGACGTTCGAACATCTTGACCACACCAAACTCGAGGAACAATTTTCCCAAGGCTCCAGACAACACACAGACTGCCATCAGGAACAGACACGTATTAAGCAGCAAGTCGTGAGATGTCTTCATCATCGTATTTAACATATTCGGCACACCCATTATCGAACCTATATAGGTAAAGATTGCCAAAATAATTACCAAACAGGGAACTCCTGTCGGGATATATTTCCAGATAGATTTTTTATTGCTCATTATTCTGATTATTTAAATTTAAATGACAACATATCGAGATTCCATTTAAGGCCGATGCCAAATATATTTTGATTATTTACCAACGTTCCTGCGATATTTGCATTATCTCCCAGAATGCGGAATCCGTACAAGTGAATTCTAAGAGACTTATTTGCCAAAGGATAATATTCAAAACCCAATCCGGCACGACGAATATTTGTTCCAGGCAACACACAATAATCACCTTCTACGCCAGATTTATTTACATCTTTAGATGCCATAAGCAACACATTGACTTTTTCTGACAAATCATACGTAAACCGCGTGCTCAGCGTATAATTTTTCAGAAAAAACGATTGGTCTTCAACTGCACGATTCATAAAGTCCAATTCCAACCATTTAGCTTTAACACCAAGCGAGATGTAATTAATAAATTTCCCTGGCTTATACTCAATCATATTAACCGATGACAAGAATTCGGTTTTGCATATTTTACCGCTCCAAAAGAGGTTGTAAGCATACATATCTTCATCAGCTATTCTGAATGGGCTTTCACAGATTTGGAAAGTCAGGCTGTTATTTTCATTTATTGAAAAGCTCACACTACCACCCAATTGGTAGCAGGCTATATTATTACAATACTCAGAATATGTATACGAATCTATCGGAGCTCGATCATAATCATACCCACCTATAGCAACTACTTGTTTACCGAATGAAAAACGCCATTTATCGTTAATTTTATAGTCCAGATGCAACCAATCTGTCGCATCAAAAAAACTTTGATTAGAGTGGGCTTTATTCAGTCTTTGACGATACGAGAACGAAAGATTCTTAGTAATATTTCCGTCCAAGCGAAAATTCAAGAATTTACCTTTAAACCCGCATTCATTATTAATTTCCTGATTACCAATATATACACGTTGATAATCAACTCGAGATTCGAGTTCAAGTTTCGAGATTATCTTCTCATTCTGTGCGAACGCACTTTGGCTACAAATCAGAGCCAACAATAAAATAAGTACACCGTTTTTCATAACGGGCACAAAAGTAGTTCAAAAAAAAGAGATTAACAATCTTTATTTCATTTTTTTACATCAATTGGTCATAGCAAATTGCACAATTGGTTACGACAATAAAAAAAACGCCTTGAGATAATCTCAAAGCGTTTTTAGTTATACAGAAACGACTATCGTTCGTTTTTGATAGTTTCGATGATTTTTTCGTTTTGAATAATCATCATACCGTGTCTATCGTTAGTGATACCGTCCGTCAGTTTGTAAGTGTATCTTGGGATAGAACCTTCCATTACAGTTGGAACATAGTGATACTGAATGTTTTCCATCTT
>CAJGBR010000028.1 GCA_904501625.1 uncultured Rikenellaceae bacterium | reverse complement strand
GGGAGAAATCCGATGTGACGTTTTGCTTCAACTGGATTCTTCTTCATACTGATGCCTTTGATGAAAACGTCTCCTTCGGTTTGACGGAGCACTCCACACATAATGTTCATTGTGGTTGACTTGCCGGCACCGTTTGAGCCGAGTAGCCCGTAGATGCCATTTTCTGTAATATCGAAATTAATGTCGCGAATTGCCCATTGAACTGAGTAACGGTGTGACAAATGTTCGACTTTAACGATTGGTTCTTCCATATACGTATTAAGGTTTGAATTATAACATTTACTTGTCTTAGTGTTAGGAAATGTCTGAATTGTTGATTGTTTGAAACAAAAAATACATTTCCAGCATAAAGTTATGGTAAAAATTTGGCATAACAAAATTTTAAAATTAAAGAATATTTTATGAGGAGAGAATAGTTGTCAGATTTGAATTTTGCAGATTGAGGCTACGGGTTACGACAATGTTGCAGTCGTAGCAAAACGTACAAAAAACAGACTGCAATGATGGTAAAAAAATTGTCAATATAATTTTTAGAAGTTTTTTGTCACCCGATATAAAATTTACGGTGTCTATTTATAATATTGTAAAATCTCCCCAAATACCCCCCGCGTGGATTAGTGATGATGGATAGTAATATCGTAAAACTGATAGGAGAACATTACGAAGATATGGTCAGCTATGCAGTCTTGATACTGAAAGAAGAACAGACTGCAATGGATCTGGTCCAAGATATTTTTGTCGATTTGTGCGATTCAGAAACAAATCTGGATTCCGTATTTAATAAAAGATCTTACCTAATGCGATCGGTGCGTAACCGCTGTCTTAATGAGCTACGCAGACAATACAGATACCAAAAACGAATTAATGCCTACACGGAAACAATCGCAGATGATGATCAACTCGAATTGCAATCTGAATCTTCCGAAGATTTAACTCAACTGATGACGCTGATGGATAATCTGTCGGCACGTTGTTGTGAGGTATTTTTGCTCTGTAAAGTCGAAAATTATTCCTATAAGGCTGCTGCTGAAAAACTGAATATCTCGGTCAATACTGTCAAAACTCACCTTCAGAGAGCCAACAAATTCCTGAAAGACCAAATGTCTAAGCAGAAATAGTGAATTTTTTCATTCAAATTGTCACCCATTATGGAATTTTAGGTGTCAGTAATAAAATTTATTGTATCCCCCAAGGTGCTGTTTATTCTTGCATAAGAATCGGAACGGTATTTTGGTGTTTGTGTATGAATGATTTAGGGCAAGAATGAAAAACACCCAATAACTAAAAATTTTAATTATGAAACAAAAAAGACCTTTGAAACGTGGTCTGTCAGCATTATGCTTGGTTCTCCTATTGATGGGAACTCATAATGTTGAAGGATCTGAAGGCTCAACTGGTAATTTTGGATTATCAGCTGGTGCCGCAGCTTCTTATGCTAGTCAAGCACAAGAAGAGACAATCACTGGTATCGTTAAAGACGAGAATGGTGCACCTATGCTTGGTGTGTCTGTATCGTTGCAAGGTACTACACGTGGTATGTCAACTGACAAAAACGGTAAATTCAGTTTGAGAATACCGTCAACCGGTGGAACACTGGTTGTTTCATTCGTAGGGATGAAGACTCAGACTATCAAATTGTCTCCGATGAAAGATGGTCAAGTACGTCCGACATTGGAAATCGTTCTCGAATCTGACAACTTAGTGAGTGAAGAAGTCGTTGTGACAGGTTATGCAGCAAAGAGCAAAAGCTCATTTACAGGTGCACAAACAACTCTCAAAAAAGAAGACATCTTGAGAGTGTCAACAACAAACCTCTTCGCAGCATTGACCGTATTTGACCCTGCAATCCGTATGCCGGTCAATATGGAAATGGGTTCTGACCCTAACAGAATCAACGAAATGTATATGCGCGGTCGTTCAGGTATCGATAACGTTAAGGAACTTGATAAGATTACAGGTTCAGGAAACACTTCTTATGCTTTGGCAACTAACCCTAACTTGCCATTGTTCATCCTGGACGGTTTCGAAGTCGACGCAACTAAGATCAACGACTTGGACATCTATCGTATCAAAACTGTAACAATCCTGAAAGATGCTGCTGCAACTGCATTGTATGGTTCACGTGCATCTAACGGTGTTATCACAATCGAAACTGAAGCTCCGGGTGCTGGTAAGTTGTCAGTTATCTACAATGCTACATTGTCAGTGACAGCTCCGGACTTGTCTTCTTATGATTTGTGTAACGCAGAAGAAATGTTGGAAGTTGAAAGACGTGCAGGTTTGTACGATTTGTGGTATGAAGATGATTCATTCACTAACCTTCTGAACTATAATAAACTGTACCATATGAAGAAAAACCAAATTCTTCAAGGTGTTGATACATACTGGCTGTCACAACCGCTGGAAACTATGTTCAACCACAACCACAGTTTGTCAGTAGAAGGTGGTGTTGACGATGTTCGTATCGGTTTGGACGTTCGCTACTCAAACCAAAATGGTGTTATGAAAGAATCTAAACGTAACACTCTTAACGCTGGTATGACTATTGACTATCGTACAGAAAAATTGCAAATCAAGAATAACGCATCAATCGGCCTTGTTAAAGCAGAAAACTCTCCTTACGGAAGCTTCTCTGACTATGCTCACTTGAAACCATACTATAATTTGTATGATATGGAAACTGGTGAATTGGTGAAGACTTATGACTGGATTTCGGGTGTAACTGCAAAACTGAACCCGTTGTGGAACGTAATGAACACTAAGAACTATGACCGTAGCGAGTATGTTGAATATGCTAACAACTTGGCATTGAACTACTTCTTTACAAATCAAATCTACATTAAGGGTACATTGTCTATCTCTCGAAGAGTAGAAGATGCAAATAAATTCAAAGATCCTAATGACAGTTCTTATGGTGATAACGCATCAATCGGTTCATCAGGTGACTTGTTCAGCCGTGGTGAATTAAATACATCTACTCGTACAACAGATCGTTGGAATGCTAAATTCTATGGTGTATTCAATAAAAATTGGAATGAAGATCATATGTTGATGTCTTCAGCAGGTTTCGATATCAACGGAACTCAAGCATACTATGAATCTTCATTGTATGAAGGTTTCGCTAATGCAGACCGTAACTCTCCGGGTTGGGCACACACACAAAAAGATCGTACTTACACAGACTCTAAGAGTCACTTGTTGGGTGCATTCTTGACAGCTAACTACACATACAAAGATACCTATATGTTGGACGCATCAGTTCGTATGGACGGTTCATCAGAATTTGGTAGCGAAAAGAAATGGGGTGTGTTCTGGTCAGTTGGTACAGGTATTAACTTGCACAAACTTGAAATCTTTAAAGACTTCTCAAACTTGGATATCTTGAAGATTCGTGCAAACGTTGGTACAACAGGTAAGACAGGTTTCCAACCTTATGCATCAGAAAATATCTACAACATCGATAACGAAGACTGGTATATGACCGGTATCGGTGCAACATTGCAATACCTTGGTAACCCGAACTTGTCTTGGGAATCTTGTACAACTTGGGACTTGGGATTCGATTTGACAATGTTCAATAACAGATTGGACGTTAAGTTCGACTACTATAAGAAAGTTACTAAAGATCTGGTAACTGAAATGTCTCTCCCGACATCATCAGGTTTCGCTGTTTACACAGATAACATCGGTGAAGTTGTTAATAACGGTATCGAATTCGATATCAGCGTCGGAATCGTTAGAAATCGTGATTTCAGCGTGGACTTTGGTTTCAACTTGGCTCACAACAAAGGTAAATTGACTAAGATCTCTAATGCTCTTGCTCGTTACAACGAACGTATCGATGAATACTATAAAGGCGCAACTGCATCTTCTTGGACAGGTGGTATGGAAAACCGTTTCGACCTGGTTCACTCATACTTGAACCAAAAGGCTCAGTATACTAAACCTTATATGAAATATGAAGAAGGTCAATCATTGACAGGTATTACAGCTATGCGTTCAATTGGTATCAACCCGGCTGATGGTCAAGAAGTATTTGTTCGTCGTGACGGTACTTTAACTACAAATTGGGAAGCTTCTGAACAATCTCGCGTAGGTGATACTGAACCGACAGCTTCAGGTTCATTCCGTCTGAGTGCACGTTACAAAAACTGGTCTATGTTTACAACATTCTTGTATGAATTTGGAGGTGATGCTTACAACAATACTTTGGTAAGTTCAGTAGAAAACGTTGACGTTCTGTATAACAACGTTGACCGTCGAGTTCTGAACGACCGTTGGTATACTCCAGGACAAGACGCTCGATACAAATCAATCAATGCTCGTGTATCGTTGACTAAACCGACTTCACGTATGGTTCAAAAGAACAATTATGTTAAGTTCAACTCACTGCAAGTGTCTTATGAATTCAACCGTGAAAAGATTCAAAAGTACGGCCTTCGTCAATTGAAACTCAGCTTGTCTATGTCAGATATCGCACAATGGTCGACTGTTAAACGTGAAATGGGTACATCTTATCCGTTCGCAAGAACATTCTCATTTGTGCTTAATACAGCATTTTAATTAAGGAGATAAAGAAATGAAGAAAATATTTTCATTCATATTGCCTTTGGCATTATTAGCAAGTTGTGACAGTTATTTGGACGTAAAATCTGAATTCCAAGTAGACTCAGACGAAATCTTCGCTAATACTGACGGCGTCGAAATGGCCGTTAACGGAGTTTATCGCAACTTATCAAAACCAGATTTGTATGCACGTAACCTGACTTGGGGTTTTGCTTCTGCAATCGGTTATAACTATACTTACGGTTCGTCATCATATCAATACGATATGAAACACGACTGGAAGAACTTTACATCAATTCCTCAAGCAATCTGGGAAAAAGGTTTCAACGTTATCGCTAACTGTAACCAAGTTTTGGCTCAAGTTGAAGATAAAGACGCCTCTTTCTTCGCTGAAGGTCAATTGCATAAAGATATGATCGTTGGCGAAATGTACGGTATCCGTGCGTTGATGCACTTCGATTTGATGCGTTTGTTCGCTCCGGCATTGACTACAACAGCTAATGCAAACAAGGTGACAATGCCTTATGTTGATACATATCCTTGCTCTTATCCGACTCACATCGCAACAAGCAAAGTGTTGGATAACGCTATCAGAGATATGGAAATTGCTCGTGAAAAATTGGGTTACCTTGATACAATCTTCTGCCGTAGCTGGAACTCAAGAGAAGACTACCGTTTCAAAACTAACGGAATGAGTGGTAAACCTCCGAGATTGTTCTTCTACTTCCGCGGTAGCCATATGAACTTCTTTGCTGCGACAGCATTGTTGGCTCGTATGTATATGTATAAAGGAGATTATGACAAAGCAGAAGAATATGCATCTGCATTGATCAAAGGTTTCAATGGTATAAAATATAGTTTCGCTACAACAGCAAGTTTGTCAAGCAAATCATCATTCCGCCCGAATCGTCCGAGTGAAATCATTATGGCCTTCTACAGAAATTATGAAGATCACTATGACACTTATGAAGGTTATGCTGGTGAGGACTACTCTCAACGTTACCTCAAAATGGATGATAAGACTATGAACGCTCTGTTCGCAGGCGATGAATCAGACTTGCGTTACAAAGGTCATTTGTGGAAAGCTGGTGAATATTACACATACAAACGTTATGGTACTTGGAACCGCTTGAACTATGATGATGGTTATGACTATATGTTGCAATACTTTGCAGGTTTGTTCCCAGTAATCTCATTGCCGGAAATGTATCACATCGTTGCTGAATGTCAAATTCGTCGTGGTGCAATCTCTGAGGCAATGGAAAACATCAATTTGTTGCGTTCAAAACGTGGTATTATGGGTCAAGAACTTCCTTTGGAAGTAACTGCTGATGAAGCAATGAAATACTTGCGTACTGAAGTTGTTCGTGAAGGTCTGACTTTCGGACAAACATTCTTCTGGTTCAAACGTCAAGGTAAGAACATCTGGTACGGTCCTGAAGCTGAAATCGAAATGAACGAAGATCGTTGGACTATTCCTGTACCGGATAGTGAAACAATTTAATAAACGAAAATAAAGATGAAAAAGTTAATATTAGCACTTGCTCTGTTGGCGGGAGTTGCAACCTCTTGCTCAGAAGATAAACCCGATTTCTATAGCGGCAAAAATTATCTGCAGTTCAAGAACGCAATGACTGACTCTGTAAGCGTATCATTTATGTTGCTTCCGGGTCAGACAACACACAAGATTGGTTTGCCGTTGTATTTGATCGGTCGACCTGCTGAAGTGGATAGAGAATACACTTGCGAAGTTGTCGCGACAGGTATTGATGATGCTCCTGCAGCTGCTTATACACTGCCTGAAAAATTTGTATTCAAAGCTAATGCAGTAACTGACACCTTGTGGCTTACTTGCAACTTGTTGCCGGAAATGTCAACCAACAATTATCGTTTGGTTCTTATCTTGAAAGAATCTAAAGAATTTGGTTTGGGCTCGAACGGTTACAACGGTGCAATTATCCGTATTACTAATATGATCACTAAACCAGCTTGGTGGAATAGTACTGTTACAAGCTACTTCTTGGGTGATTACACTGATGCTAAGTATCGTAAATTCATCGAAGTTACAGGCGTAGCTGATTTCGATTCTTCAGACCCAGGTAAGTTGCGTGACTATACAAATACATTCAAACGTTATCTGATCAGAATGAAAGAGGCCGGCACTCCGATACTCGAAGATGACGGTTCTGAAATGACAGTTAAGATGAATCTCTAAAAAGATTGAAATCGTATGAAAAAATTTATATTCGCAGCGTTTGCTGCATTGAGTGTAATCGCAAGTTCTTGTTATGAAGACAAGGGTAGCTATGATTATCACGATTATGACTTGGTTGACTCAATCAAGTTGCACTGGAATACTTCTTTGAAGCAAATGACAGTTGGAGATACTCTTAACCTTACAATGAGAGTAGTGTTCACTGATTCTACTGAAAGCATTGATAATTGGAATTGCGTATGGTTGCTTAATAACGAAAAGGTAACTGAAGGTTTGGATTTCCAATACATTGCTGAAAAAATCGGTACTGAATATTTGACTTTCTATATCGAACACAAAACTAAAGGCTTGAGATACTACTATAGCTACCCGTCAACTTGGGTTTACAATGGTGGTTATACAACTTTGACAGTTAAATCTCCGTTGACTTCAGGTTGGATCGTTTTGAGTAAGAAAGATGGAAATTATTCTTGTATTGACTACTATCGTCGTGATAGTGAAAGAGTTTATTACATCAACGATGAAGGTAAAGAAAAATACTGGACTAACTATTTCTTCACCGACTTCAAAGATTACTACAAGGTTATCAACAATGAAGAAATCGGTACTGACCCGATCGCTATGTATGAATACTTCTCTAACACCAACAATAAACCGGCTGAAATGTTGGTTATGCAAGGTGTAGATGCTGCAAGCGATAATTCATACTTCATTGACGGTCAATCTTTCACTAAGGTAACTACTTTGAAGAACGAATTCTCTGAAGGTAAATATCCAGGTGCTACTCGCGTTAGTGACTTTGTTTGGGGTTGTTCTGCAAACTTCGCATTGACAAGCGATGGTAAAATTTACGTGGTCGTTATGGGTCTGAACGGTATGCAGGGTACAAACGTTGAAATGTATTCTCACATCTTGAAGTTCTTGTCAACTCCGTTCGAACTCGGCGAAGGTTCTAACGTAACTAAGTTCTTGGGTAAGAATAACTGGATTTATTCAACTTCTACAGTATTTGCTTACGACGAAGGTTTGAATACTTACCACTTTTTCTACTCATCTCCGTCATCTGGTAACTACTACCACGGTACTCAGATCAAGACTGTTAAGCTGACAGGTACAGACGGAAGTACACTGAACTATGAAGAATACTTCCCGTCGGCTAATGTATTGGGTGACTACAAGGTTATCGACTGGTACTTTATGAACGGTCCCACAACATCTGGTACATATGGTGTTATGGCTATCAAACAACACAAAACATCTGGTCAATATGTTTATGACTACTTTACATTCAAAGGTGGCTCATATTCAGCTGTGACTATGGAAATCAAGTTGGAAAATGTTCCGATGCCTGAAGACTTCACTGCAAACACTATCTGCCATACTAACAAGGCAAACGAATACTTGTGGTATGCTAATGGTAATGTTATCAAATTCTATGATCCTGTGGCTCAGAAGATTAATGTTTATACAACAACTGAAACTGACGTTACAGCATTGTTCGTAGGTCCTGGTGGTGACTACTATCAAAATCAACATTTGGCAGTTGCAACTAAAGACAGAAAATTCACTATGTATAACATCGGTTTGGAAGTTCTTCAAGAAGCAACTAAGTCAGGTGATGCTATCAACTACGGAGATAAGGGTAAGGGCGATAAAGTAATCTACGGTCAGACTACAACTACCGGTGATGCTATCCAAATTGCCTTCCGTTCAGGTACTCACGGAAACAAAGTATTTGACCAATTCTAAAAAATATTTTGTAAACTTTCAAGAGAGGTTTCCTAAAAAGGAGACCTCTCTTTTTTATGGATGAACTCACAGGCTGATTATAAGTTATTACAATAGTAGTATATGTAAATTTGATTGAAAATGTGCTCGGAATTCGTTATAAGGTATTATATTTGTATATGAAAACAATGAGGTATTAATCCTGTATTATTAAAAACAGATTATTAATTTAAAAAAAGAAAAAGTTATGGCTACAAAATTTTATAAGTGCAATCACTGTGGTAATGTAATAGAAAAGTTGGTAGATAAGAATGTTCCGGTAGTGTGCTGCGGGGAGAAAATGGTAGAGCTGATTCCGAATACGGTTGATGCCAGCAACGAAAAACACGTTCCGGTTGTGACTCGAATTGATGACTATAAAATCAAAGTCGAAGTCGGCAGCGTTGCTCACCCAATGTTGCCAGAACACCATATCGCATTCATCTATGTCGAGACTGAAAATGGTGGTGTGAAGGTTAATTTGAAAGATAAACCCGAAGCTGAAATATGTACATATCCCGAAAAACCGATTGCCGTGTATGAATACTGCAATCTGCACGGACTATGGAAAACCGAATTGTAAAACGGAATATTAAGTATTATTTAATGTGAAAATAAACCGACTGAAAAAACAGTCGGTTTGTCTTTTTATTTGTATAATATCTAATATTTTTAGAAAATAATTTATACTTTTGTCAAAACCAATTAAAATTTACAATTATGAAAATTAAATCCCTGATTGCCCTGGTGATGTTAGCAATGTTATCATTAGGTAGTGTTGAGTCGGTAATTGCACAAACACGTGCGAAAGTGACAAAAGAAGTTTCTAAAGATCGTAAAAAGAAGAACCTCAAAATGTCTCCCGAAGAACTTAAAGAATATAGGCGAAAAATGTATCTGAGACAACAAGATTCTATAACGTTCTATAATGCAAAACTTGCCCCTGGACAATATTTTTTGAAAAGAGTCGAAAATGATGTTATTGCGAAAGGTGATTCAACTAGAATTAAATATCTGTTAGATCCTAAACAGATTCTACGTTTTGAGGTAGAGGGCTACGGCGAGGCATCTCCAGAAGATATCAAAAACGGAGTCTGGATTCTGACCGTAAAACCCGAAAAAACAACTGCAATTGTGGAACGAAAAACTCTGGTAATTGGACATGATGAAAAAATATTTAGTGAAAAGGGTTGTGCATTTATAATCGTGACCGATGCCGACAAGGTTAAAGATATCAGGGCAAAAATCAAAAGTTTTAGCGATTCAATGGATTACAAGGGACGTGAAATGTATAAAAAACAACTCATCGGTGAAGAATTGGTTAAACAAGCCATTGAAAGTATCAACGAATACAATGCTAAAGCCCGTGAAGGTGTTTTCGAATTCGTGCAAAAAGCTGATGGAACATTTGAGAAAGCAAAATAAAAAAATTTTTCTATAAGAATTATGTGAAATAACAGCCTGACTGAATTGCTCAGTCAGGCTATTTTATTGATTTTTGAGAATATTTCGAATAAAATTAAACTAATTGAGTAAAAATATTTAACTTTGAGGATTAAACCCGAAGATAATTAATAACAAAATATAACGCAAAATGTCTAAAAGATTAATTGAATGTGTCCCCAATTTCAGCGAAGGACGCGATATGAACGTAATTGCTCAAATCACTGCAGCAATTGAGTCAGCTGCTGATGTAAAACTTCTTAACGTCGATCCGGGAGAAGCAACAAACCGTACGGTAGTTACATTTGTTGGCGAACCTGAAGCTGTTGTTGAAGCTGCATTTATGGGCGTAAAACGTGCAGCAGAAGTCATTGATATGAGAAAACATTCTGGTGCACATCCTCGTATGGGAGCAACAGACGTGCTGCCTCTGATACCGATTTCTGGTGTTACTCTGGAAGAATGTGCTCAATTGGCTCGCGATTTGGCTAAGCGTATTGCAGACGAGTTAAATATTCCGATTTACTGCTACGAATCAGCTGCATTTGTGCCTGAACGCCAAAATCTGGCAGTATGCCGTGAAGGAGAATATGAAGGTCTTGCAAAGAAATTTGCTAATGCACAGACTGCTCCAGACTTCGGCCCGAAGGAATTTAATGACAGCGTAGCACGTACAGGTGCTACTGCAGTTGGTGCTCGCGACTTCCTGATAGCAGTAAACTATAATTTGAATACAACTTCAACACGCCGTGCAAATGCAATCGCATTCGATGTGCGTGAAAAGGGTCGTATGCTTCGTGAAGGAAATCCTATTGTCGGAACAATTGTCAGAGATGAAAACGGTGAACCAGTTTGGAAACCGGGAACACTCAAATGTGCCAAGGCAATCGGTTGGTATATTGAAGAATATGGTATTGCTCAAGTTTCAATGAACTTGACTAATATTTCGGTAACTCCGTTGCACGTGGCATTTGACGAAGTGTGCCGAGCAGCAACTGCCCGCGGAATCAGAATCACAGGTGCCGAAATCGTAGGTCTTGTTCCGAAACGAGCTCTGATTGAAGCCGGTAAATATTTCCTTAGAAAACAACGTCGTTCACTCGGTGTCTCTGAAGAGGAAATTATCAAAATCGCAGTCAAATCTATGGGACTCGACGATTTGAAACCATTTAATCCTCGTGAAAAGGTAATAGAATATCTGTTGGAAGATAATGCAGAAAAACGTCTGATTGATATGACTTGTAAAGGTTTTGCCGAAGAAACTGCAAGTGAATCTCCAGCACCTGGAGGTGGTTCAATATCAGCCTATATGGGCTCTCTCGGAGCAGCTCTCGGAGCAATGGTGGCTAACCTTTCATCTCACAAACCAGGTTGGGACGATCGCTGGGAAGAGTTCTCAAATTGGGCTGAAAAGGGTCAGACATTGATGAATGAGTTATTGCATCTGGTTGATGAAGATACCGCAGCCTTCAATAAGATTATGGCAGTGTTTGCAATGCCTAAGACAACAGCTGAAGAGAAAGCTGCTCGCAGTCAGGCCTTGCAAGATGCAACATTGTATGCAACTGAAGTTCCTTTGCGCACGATGAGAGCATCGGAAAAAGTCTTCGAAATTGTTAAGGCAATGGCTGAAATCGGAAACCCAAATTCGGTGTCAGATGCTGGTGTTGGTGCGTTGGCTGCCCGCAGTGCGGTACTCGGAGCCCGTCTGAATGTCAAAATTAATGCATCAGGCCTGAAAGATAAAGCGATTGCAGCACGACTGATTGCCGAAGCTGACGAAATTGCAGCACGTGCCGAAGCAGTAGAAAAAGAGGTGCTTGCTATTGTTGAAGAAAAAATTGGATAATATGACTATTAAAGAGTTTCAGGAAGATATCAGACAAGGAATCCCGAGTGAACTTCCTGCACCCAAACCTTACGATTCACAGATTAATCACGCACCCAAGCGTAAAGATATTCTGACTCCGGAAGAGAAGGAATTGGCATTAAGAAATGCGTTGCGTTATTTTGATCCGAAACATCACGCCGTTTTGGCTCCGGAATTTGCTGAAGAGTTGGCTCGTTATGGTCGTATATATATGTATCGTTTCAGACCCGACTATGAGATGTATGCTCGTCCGATAGATGAGTATCCGGCACGTTCACGTCAGGCTGCTGCAATAATGATGATGATTCAAAACAATCTGGATAAGGCCGTAGCTCAGCATCCTCACGAATTGATTACATATGGGGGCAATGGTGCGGTATTCCAGAATTGGGCTCAATACCGTCTCGTGATGAAATATCTGTCTGAAATGACAGATAACCAGACACTTGTAATGTATTCGGGACATCCACTCGGATTGTTTCCATCACATAGTGATGCTCCACGTGTTGTTGTCAGCAACGGTATGGTGATTCCAAACTACTCGAAACCTGACCATTGGGAACGTTTCAATGCGATGGGAGTATCTCAATATGGACAGATGACTGCAGGTTCATATATGTATATTGGTCCACAGGGCATCGTCCACGGTACGACTATTACGGTGATGAATGCTGCACGTAAGAGATATGTCGAAGGTCAGACTGATGCTCGCGGAATGTTGTTCGTTTCGTCTGGACTCGGAGGTATGTCAGGTGCTCAACCAAAAGCCGGCAATATTTCACAAGTGGTTAGCGTGGTGGCCGAGATCAATCCGAAAGCTGCGGAGAAACGTCACGCACAAGGATGGGTTGACGAATTGCATACATCGCTTGATGAACTGATTTGTCGTGTCCGCAAGGCAGTTGAAAATAAAGAAATTGTGTCAATGGCGTACGTCGGCAATGCAGTCGATTTGTGGGAACGTCTTGCAGAGGAAAATATTCGTGTAGATTTGGGTTCGGATCAGACGTCATTGCATAATCCGTGGGCAGGTGGTTATTATCCTGTTGGATATAGTTACGAGGAGTCAAATCGAATGATGGCTGAAGAACCAGAACGTTTCAGAGAATGTGTTCAGGAATCGCTCAGACGTCAAGTGGCTGCGATTAATAAACTTGCCGACAGAGGAATGTATTTCTTTGATTATGGAAATGCCTTCTTGTTGGAATCGTCACGAGCAGGTGCCGATGTAATGGCTGAAAATGGCAAATTCAGATATCCGTCGTATGTTCAGGATATAATGGGTCCGATGTTCTTTGATTATGGCTTCGGACCATTCAGATGGGTTTGTACTTCGTGTAAACCTGAAGATCTTGCCGAAACAGATCGCATAGCAGCAGAGGTGCTGGAAAATATACGAAAAGATGCACCTAAAGATATTTGTGGACAAATGGACGATAACATCCATTGGATTCGCGAAGCAGGTAAAAATAAATTGGTCGTAGGATCTCAAGCTCGTATTCTCTATGCTGACTGTGAGGGTCGAACAAAGATTGCTCAGGCATTCAATAAAGCTATTGCCGAAGGTCGTATCTCTGCTCCGGTAGTGCTTGGTCGAGATCACCACGACGTTTCGGGTACCGACTCGCCATATCGTGAAACATCAAATATCTATGATGGCTCGTCGTTTACGGCAGATATGGCAGTGCATAATGTCATCGGAGATTCGTTCCGTGGAGCTACGTGGGTATCAATCCACAATGGTGGCGGTGTTGGTTGGGGCGAAGTTATCAATGGCGGCTTCGGAATGGTAATCGATGGCTCGGATAACTCGGACAGACACATTCGTGAGATGTTGTTGTGGGATGTCAATAATGGTATTGCTCGTCGTAGTTGGGCTCGTAACAGTGGCGCAATTGATGCAATCAAACGCGAAATGGAACGTAATCCCGACCTGAAAGTTACATTGCCAAATTTCGCAGATGACACCTTGATTAAAAACGCTTTAAAATAGTTAAGATAATGAATATTCATCATATCTCGGCTGACAGATTGACTTTGGATCGTGTTCGCCAAATTTTGAACGAAAACTTTAAACTTGCTCTCAGTGAAGATGCTTGTAATCGCATTAGCCGTTGCCGCGAGTACTTGGACAACAAAATGAAAAATCAGGATAAGCCGATTTACGGGGTTACAACAGGTTTCGGCTCGTTGTGCAATATATCGGTTGGTGCTGATGAACTTGGCTGTCTGCAGAAGAATCTGGTGATGTCACACGCTTGCGGAACAGGTGACAGAGTGCCTAATGAGATTGTTCGTTTGATGTTGCTGCTCAAAGTGCAGTCACTTTCGTATGGTAATTCGGGAGTCCAATTAATTACTGTTCAACGTCTTGTCGACTTTTTTAATAATGATATACTCCCAGTTGTCTATCAACAGGGATCGCTTGGAGCTTCAGGAGACTTGGCTCCTTTGGCTCATTTGTCACTGCCACTGCTTGGCTTGGGTGAAGTTGAGGTGAATGGAGAAATTACTCCTGCAGCCGAAATCCTGAAACAAAAAGGCTGGGAACCTATCGAATTGCAATCAAAAGAGGGACTCGCACTGCTTAACGGTACACAGTTTATGAGTTCGTACGGAGTATGGTCATTGCTCAAAGCTCAAGATTTGAGTGTATGGGCAGATCGAATTGCTGCCGTTTCGCTTGATGCATTTGATGGTCGCATTGAACCATTCTGCGATCAGGTAC
The DNA here is from genome assembly GCA_904501625.1 of uncultured Rikenellaceae bacterium. Lineage (GTDB taxonomy): Bacteria > Bacteroidota > Bacteroidia > Bacteroidales > Rikenellaceae > CAJGBR01. Next base: position 3,855 of record CAJGBR010000028.1, on the reverse strand, counting down.
ATATTGTTCGCGGACATAAGGGACAGTTGACTACAGCTCGAAAGATGAGAGAACTGCTCGAGGGTAGCGAACTCATTGCTCGTGCAAAGAAACACGTTCAGGATCCATATTCGTTCCGTTGTATCCCGCAGGTTCACGGAGCTTCTAAGGATTCAATCGACTATGTTGCATCAGTTCTTGAAACTGAAATTAATAGTGTGACAGACAATCCTACTGTGTTCCCTGAAGATGATATGGTTGTTTCTGCCGGAAACTTCCACGGTCAACCTATTGCTCTTGTGATGGATTTTTTGGCAATCGCAGTCGCAGAACTCGGAAATATCTCTGAAAGACGTACATATCAATTGATTGCCGGAACTCGTGGATTGCCGAGTTTCCTTGTGGCAAATCCGGGACTTAATAGCGGATTTATGATTCCTCAGTATACGGCAGCATCTATTGTGAGTCAAACTAAGGGGTTGTGTATGCCGGCATCAGTGGATTCGATTCCTTCTTCTCAAGGTCAGGAAGATCACGTAAGTATGGGGTCAAATGCAGCAACTAAACTCGCACGTGTCGTATTGAATACTGAACGTGTGTTGGCTATAGAGTTGATGAATGGTGCTCAGGCATTGGAATTCCGTCGTCCTGCTCGTTCGTCTGCACACAACGAAAAGCTGTTGGCAGATTATCGCAAAGTTGTTCCGTTTGTTGAAAACGATGTGATAATGTATCCTCATATTGAAACATCTATCCAATTTTTGAGAAACAATAGATAATGAGTCTGCTTGTTAAAAATATAGCCAAAATTGTGGGCATTGAGACTTCGGGTCGACTGAGGGTGTGTGGTGAGGAGATGGATCGTGTCGAAACACTCGATAATGGTTGGTTGACGGCTGATAATGGTCGAATTACAGGATTCGGAACTTCTGATAGCCAGCCAGATGAGTCGTTGTTCGATCGTGTTGTAGATGCTCAAGGCGGAATGCTCTATCCCTCGTTCTGTGATTCGCATACTCATATTGTTTATGCTGGAAGTCGTGAACAAGAATTTCTGGATAAGATTAATGGGCTGAGTTACGAGCAAATTGCAAAACGGGGTGGTGGAATCCTAAACTCTGCAGACAGATTGCACGAAACCTCTGAAGATGAACTCTATGCTCAGGCAATGCAACGTGTACGCGAAGTTGCCCTTATGGGTACTGGAGCTATCGAAATCAAAAGCGGATACGGACTCTCAACAGAAGATGAACTTAAAATGTTGAGAGTAATTCGACGAATTAAAGAGTCAATGCCGATGGAGGTGAAGGCGACATTTCTGGGAGCCCACGCTGTTGCTCGTCAATACATAGGTCGACAGGCTGAATATGTTAATATGGTATGTGACGAGATGTTGCCCGCTGTGGCAGATCAAGGTATTGCCGAGTTCGTAGATGTATTCTGCGATAAAGGATTCTTTACGATAGATGAAACTCGTCGCATAATGCGTAAAGGTGCATCTTATGGACTGAAGGCAAAGATTCACGCAAATGAATTAGATGTGTCGGGCGGAGTTCAACTTGGTGTGGAAGAGGGTGCAATGTCTGTTGACCATCTTGAACGTATGGGAAGTGCTGAAATCGAAGCATTGAAAGGGGCTGAAACAATGCCGACAATGTTACCCGGAGCTGCATTTTTCTTGGGTATGAGTTATCCTCCTGCACGTGAAATGATCTCTTCGGGTTTAGCTGTTGCTTTGGCTTCGGATTACAATCCCGGTTCATCGCCTTCGGGTAATATGAGAATGGTGATGTCATTGGCATCAATAAAGATGAAGATGACTCCTAATGAAGCACTCAATGCAGCAACTCTGAATGGTGCTTGTGCTATGGGATTGAGTGGCGAGTATGGCTCGATAACGGTTGGTAAGGTTGCAAACTTCTTCATTACAAAACCGATGTCTACACCTGAATTCTTTGTCTACGCATACGCTACGCCTTTGATTGAAAGAGTATTCCTGAGAGGCGAAGAGTTTAATTAATGACTTGTGCCGCCTTAATGAAAAAAGTGAAAATAACTGTGATGCGAATGGCTCGGTATGAGGATTTGATTGCTCAATATGAGAATCCGATTGAGCACGCTTGTGACTTGCATTTGGGTCAAGTATTTTTAGTTGAGGAGTGCCAAAAACCAATGGGATTATGTGAAAGTGCGTGGGAAACATTGCGTCCGTTTGTCTGTGAGTTGGCAACCGGAGGTGGTAATTTTTTTGATGGGTGGATGAAAAATCCACACTCAGCAATGTTGTCCTGCAATGACGGATTCAGACCCATAAGTTTTCTGGTCGAAGTAGTCGAGTAGGTCGTATCATTATAGGATTTTAACAGAAGTCTTGTCATCGGAGGTGATGGGACTTCTGTTCTTTTTTGTATTGTGTAAGATTTGTGTTTTGATTTTCCTAATCACTTTATCACGTATAATGTAGGTGCAGATTGTTACTGTGGTTGACACAATGCCTTGCAGAAATATAATGAAGATCAGAAACTTCGTGTTGCGGCCTCTTGACAATTGTCCTCAAAATAATATGAGTCACGAATGTCGTCATAGGTTGTAGATGGTTGATACAAACCATATATATTTGTTGAGAAGTTTTGCAGTACTCATTGTGTTCAAAATTTTTGAACTATGTTTATAGTTTACAATAGAATAACGAATAAACAAGATGGTACTCGTAATGTACCTCCAAATACTTTTTTAACAGTGTTTTGCGATGTTGGTGTTTCAAAGGGATGTTATTGTCAATAATCGTTACTTCCCCATTGAAATTTGTCAAGGGATTATTGTCTATCCACCGTTCAATCCATCTTCGGCGTGGGCCAGTAGGACTCCCTTCTTCCCAGATGTCACCCAAAACAAGTATGTAGCGATAAGTGGGTAATGAACCATCCTCAAAGTGAATAGTATCATATTTTTCATATCCTCGATTTATATCACTTACGATCGATTCGATTTTATGCTTTTGATTAAAACGTTTTGCTTCAATGATAATTATAGCATCGTTCTCAGGGTCAATGATAATTCCATCAAATCGTCCGTTACCTTCTTTTTTAGTGCCGATAGATAGTTCAGACCAGACAATAGACTCCTTGACATTTTGTTTATAATGGAACATAAACTTCTGCACCAGATTCGTCTCGTGAAATCCGGCATTTCCTTTGCCTGGATAAAACTTCTTTTCAAATATGTTGTCATACTCATCACACATCGATTGGAATGTTTTGTCAATGAGTTCAGTTATATTGTCGTTGATTCTCATTTTATTATTTTGTTGGTTACTGCAAATTTAATATTTTATACTCGAGTGGCAAAGATATGCTGTAATGTTGACAAAATCTGACAGTGAGAAAATTATTTATGTTACATTGCGTGGTAATCATCGGGATAATGAGCCTTCAAGTGTGCCATCTGATAGAATAGGTTGTATTTCAGTGGGTCAATGAATGTATCACCTAAACAATAACAAATCAGCTAACTAGCCCTACTTCTACGTTCGGGACTTGTGAGTAAGCCGAACTCATTGTCTGCAGCAATACGCCATTTATGAAATGTCCTTAGGGCAAGTTCTATGCCTTCACTTAAATCGTTAGCAAGCCACTTTTAGTTTATCTCTTCAAAAGTGATTCGCTTAGCTTTGTAGATGGTCTCAACTAACCAGACATATTTGTTTAATAGATTCTTGGCATAACCTAAAAGTTCACTGTCTTATACTGATATAGGTAGACACATTTAATAACAATTAAAAATGTGTATTATCTATGAGTACCAAACATCAATTTTACAGCGAAGAGGATCGTTTGTCGATTCTTCGCGACTATTATTCTTCAGGGATGAGCATGT
>CAJGBR010000027.1 GCA_904501625.1 uncultured Rikenellaceae bacterium | reverse complement strand
CCGTCTTATGCCCGAATACCAATTCGTCGTAGCAGGAGTATCGTGGTTAGACAAAGATATCTATAATAAATACCTTGCAAACAGCAATGTCAAGATTATTACGAACCAAACTTACGAACTGCTTAACCACTCGCACGGAGCTCTAGTCACTTCGGGAACTGCCACACTTGAGACTGCACTGCTCGGAATTCCCCAAGTCGTATGTTATCGTTTTTCGGCAATATCGAGTGCCATAGCAAGACTTGTTGTAAAAATCAAATGGGTATCACTCGTAAATCTGGTAATGAACCGTTCGGTTGTTACAGAATTGCTATTGCATCACTTCACTGCACAAAACGCAGTAGACGAACTTAAAGCCGTAATTCCTAGCGGTGAGCGACACGAAAAACTGATCCAGGATTACAACGAGTTGCAACAGGTAATCGGGTCAGAGGGAGCTTCATACCGATTTGCCAAAGAGATGGTTAACCTATTAAATCAGAAAAAATAATGAAAATTATCTGCATAGGTCAAAATTACAGATTGCATTGCCTGGAACTTGGACACAAGATTCCAGAAGAACCGGTGTTTTTTATGAAACCGGATACGGCACTCCACCGCAATAACGATCCGTTCTATCTGCCTGATTTCAGTCGCGATCTACACTATGAGATGGAACTTGTTGTCAGAATCAATCGTGTAGGGAAATGCATCGAAGAGAGATTTGCACACCGCTATTACAACGAGGTCGGACTCGGAGTAGATTTCACAGCTCGAGATATTCAACACAAACAATCTGCTGCTGGACTCCCTTGGGAAGCAGCAAAATCATTTGACCATAGTGCTGCAATATCGCCAGAGTTTATTCCGATCGAACAAATTGAAAACATTCAGTCTCTGCGATTCAAGTGCAACCTTAATGGCCAAACTGTTCAAAATGGAGATTGTTCAGATATGATTTTCACCGTTGATAAACTAATATCATATGTTTCTCGATTTGTCACGCTCAAGATTGGAGATTTATTGTTTACGGGCACACCAGCAGGCGTAGGTGCTTTAAAAGTCGGAGACCAACTTGAGGGTATACTCGAAGACCGAAAATTAATTGATATTGAAATCAGATAATAAAGAGGGCTGATCCGCAGTGGACAGCCCTCTTTATTTTGAGAATATATATTTTTAATAATAGGTATATTCAAAATACTCTATACCGACAAGAGTCTTATTATCCCAAGTCCATTTTTCGATGACATCACCATAATCATTGAGCTTTTCTCTATAGGTCATAACACTGATTCGTTTCCCTGATTCTATGTCATAAACAATCTGTCTTACCAATTTACGACCTCGGTAATAGTATTCATTTTTGATTGCATCATTCATTTCAGATGACAATACGTAACCATATTTATCACGATTATATTTAATTTCGATACCGCCTTTTTCGCCTGCAGTCTTCGAGTAATTGATATACCCATTCAAATCATAGTCATATTCATACACAGTCAAACCGACACTGTCGTTGTGGGAAATCACCGTATTGACACGCATCAATGAGTCATATCCGAACTTAAAGTTATTTATGATAGTATCTTCGCCAACATATGATTTACTCTGTGCATTATCCATTGTGTCGTAGGTTACCTCCATTTTTCCACCTGCCGGGAATACTCGTGAAACCAAACGTCCCAGAGAGTCGTAATTCTCAATGATAATAGGCTTTGGGGTATCAGTCTTACTCTGAGCTACTTTGTGAATAACCGTTTTCACAGGGCCTTCATACTGTGAATACAAATCAAACGGAATAACCTTTCTCATTGGTTCTGGCTGACACGATGTCAATAACGTCACCAGACCTAACAATAAAAATCCAATATTTTTCATTTCTAAAAATTTTGCCACAAAGGTATTAAAAAAATCCCTTTTACTACAATAACCATCAATATTTAACTCTTATCATATTTACGACTTCACGTCCGACACGATTATTCAGTTCGGATATCAGAGTTGATTTTCTCATCATAATTTCATTTTTCACAACTGCAGATTCACACACAACCCACAAGACTCCATCTCTAAGATAGATATCTTTTGTCATATCGGCCAATGGTCCGACAATCTCACGCCACACAATAGGAACCCGCGATTCAGCAAATCCGGTTTTCATCTGTTCGCTGTTACTTATGATACTCGTAAGCAACTCTCCTACGGCAATTGGTTCAGTTCGTTTCATTTGCAATTATTTTATCTGTTCGAATTCTCCTTTGCTGACCTGCCATAATTTATGTTCGACGGTCAACCCGCTCAATATATTTGACAATCTCACCTTATTGCTATCAGTAATAAATATCTGTCCGAACCGCAAATCTGACACCAGTTTTATCAATCGTTCTACGCGACTTGCATCCAATTTATCAAAAATATCATCTAACAGCAGAATCGGCTTGACATCAGATTTATCGGCAATAACATCATATTGTGCAAGTTTCAGAGCTATCAGAAACGACTTTTGTTCACCCTGTGAACCAAATCGTCTCAGTTGTCGCCCTGCAAATGTCATAACCAAATCATCACGATGAATTCCGACTGTTGTGTGTTGCATAATACGATCCCTTTCACGAGCACTCTGCAACAATTCATACATCGTCGAATTATTCAACTGACTACGATACGACAATTCCACCTGGCTCCCACCGTCAGCCAAAGTCGAATAGTAGCCGGTCACTACAGGTGCAATCTCCTCAATGACCTCTTTGCGTCGTTGATAGATCAGTTGCCCCACGTCAGCCAACTGCATATCCAGCACATCAAGCAACTCATCAGAGAATATCTGCTGTTTGAGCAACCGATTCCTCTCAGCCAGCAACTTATTGTATCTGACTACGTTATACAGATAGTTTCTATCAATCTGTGAAACAAGTGCATTCAGATATTTTCGACGATCATCACCCGAATCATTTATCAATCCCGTATCATACGGACATACCAACACCACCGGCACTACACCAATATGATCCGATAACCGTTCATATAATCTGCCATTGAATTTCACATTTTTCGATTCACCTTTTTTGAGTGAAACCGTAACACGCTGCTCGATGTTCCCGCTGAAATTGTATACACCGTCAATCATAAAAAACTCTTCGGCAGCCATCACACACTGTAAATCACTCATTCCGACCGAACTTTTACACATAGACAACATATATACCGAATCCAACAGATTGGTTTTTCCTGAACCATTCTCCCCGATGAAGCAATTAAATTTAGGGGAAAAATCAATTCCAGTCTGAGCTATATTTTTGAAATTCAGTATGGTTAATTTATTCAGATACATTCTACATTCACACTTAAGTTTCAGTGATTTCACCACGAAATTAACTATTTTTTTAAAAAATATCCAAAAAATTATACAATCTTCAAGCAAAAAGTTTTACCTTTGTACCTTAATTGTATTGTTGGATAATTCGAAAAACAAAAATAACTATGGAGCAAAACAAAAAACACACTAACGAGGAACCTCAAGAGGCTATTGAAAATGCCCTCAGTTCAACTGAAATATTCCTCAGAGATCACAGTAAAATTTTTCTGGGCATCGTAGGTGCTATTATCGTTGTCGTAGCTGCCGTATTCTGCTACAAGAATTTCGTATCTCAACCTAAAGAACAAGAAGCATCTGCACAAATGTTCGTTGCTGAACAACTCTTCGCAGGCGACAAGTTCGAAGAAGCCCTCAATGGCGATGGCAACAATCTCGGTTTCCTCGAAATTGCGAAGAAATATGCATCAACACCTCAAGGTAACTTGGCAAACCGTTATGCAGGTATTTGCTATATGAAACTTGGCAAATGGAATGAAGCAATCAAATCACTTTCTCAAGTAAAAGAGAGCAAAGGAGTTCCGAGTGAAGTTCTGAACTCAATGAACTATGGTATGATTGGCGACTGCTACTCACAATTGGGCGATTATGCAAATGCCAAGAACTATTACACACGTGCTATTGACTGCACAAAGAATTCATTGACAACTCCGATGTACCTCAAGAAGTTGGGTATGATTTTTGAAAAACTCGGAGATAATAAGTCTGCTCTCGAAGCATACAAACGCATCAAATACGAGTTCACAACTTCAATCGAAGCTCGCGATGTTAACAAATACATCGGTCGCGTTGAACAAAAATAATTAAACTAAGCCTCTGTATATTAGGAGGGTGCCACGGCATTCCTCCTTTTTTTAAAACATAACGTTCTGAAACTATGATAGACTTGAAAAAGAACCTCTCTTATATCGACGTTGAGATTCCGTCTGCAAAAGATATGAAATTCGGTATTGCTGTGGCAAATTGGAACAACCAAATCACAGACAAATTGCTCGAAGGAGCTGTCAACACGCTACTCAAATATGGATGTTCCGAAGAAAACATTATCATTAAACGAGTTCCAGGTACATTCGAATTGACACTGTGTGCACAATTATTTGCAGAAAACACCGATGTAGACGCAGTTATCGCATTGGGATGTGTAATACAAGGCGACACCAGACACTTTGATTTCATATGTCAGAGCGTAACTGAAGGACTGACTCAACTGACTATAACTTGGGATATGCCGATGATTTTCGGAGTGCTGACAACCAATACTCTCGAACAAGCACAAGATCGCTGCGGAGGAAAACTCGGAAATAAAGGCGATGAAGCTGCGGTTACTGCAATTCAGATGGTCGCATTGCAGAAAGATTTACGTCGTGACTCAGGAAATATGATTATTGAAGATGAGGGCGTAAATTAACCTATAATATATTCGATCTCTTTAAAGGCCAGCGAGTAGTCATTCTGCTCGCTGTCTTTTATTTTCAATCTACCAAAACTATCAACTCCATCTATTCGGGCAGATATTTCGATCCCTGAAGCAAGTCTGTACGGGTAGTATTTACCATCTCTACGATAAAGATTCGACACGTAAATCGAGTCAAAATTCTCACCATTTACAAGCTGTCCATAGAGGTCAAAGAATATATCCACAAAATTCTGAAGTATTCGATTGCGGTCAAAATATTGGCAATCAGACTCTAGGCTTACTGATGTTGGATTGGGAATCGATTTATCAAATTCACACTGATTAACATTTATACCGATTCCGATAATAGACCGCGACAGATATTTCCCGGCTAGGTCGTGCTCAATCAGTATTCCACAAATCTTACGATCTCCGACATATATATCATTTGGCCACTTGATTTGAGCCGTAATTCCCACTTGTTCTAGCACTTTACACACCGAGAGAGCTGTTATTTCTGATATCTGGAATTGGTCTTCGGCTGCAACAGAGGTCGGAAACAACGATAAGGTAAACATCAAATTTTGACCTTCTATGCTGTACCAACTGTTTCCACGCTGCCCACGACCTGCACTCTGAAAATCAGCAATCCACAAACAAGATTTGCCCGAATTATCTTCTCGGGCAAGTTTATTTGTAGACTCGGTACGGGCAAAATACTCGACCTGCAATCCTCTACGGACAATATCAAAAGGATTAATCATTGCTATCCGGTTTCGAATGCAATTCCACATTTAGTGTATGCTCAGAGACCTTAACAATCGAATCGGCCAATCGTTCAGCCTCGGCAATTATATCGGCACAAACCACCACCGAATTGTGACACAATTCGATTTTATCAATATTCACCAAATAACTTTCTCGGAAATCAGATCTCAACTTATTTATTTCACGTTCAAGTTCATAGACTCGTTCCATTGCCTTATTAACATCAGTTGGGCTCTGTTCGATATTATCATTCATAACAATTTGAGCCCTCTCAACCAGATCAAAAATTTGGTTAACCTTACCTCTTAATTCCTGTGTAAAGCTCAATTTGTTATCGCGTTTCAACTTGATATATTTTGCCAGACGATAGTTCGAATCAGCCATTCTCTCAATATCAGATACAACCTTCAGCATAATCTGAATTGACTTCATATCGCCTTTTGAATCTTCAGAAGTCTTTGACAGATAGTTATATATCTCTGTTTCGACACTATCACTTATATTTTCATAGCGATGTATACGTTCATAAATCAGATCAAATTTATCAGTTTTGGTTTCGGCAAACAAACTACGCACAAAACCGAACATCTTGACCGATCGTTGAGCATAAGCCACCAATTCGTTCCGAACCTGTACGATTGAGAGTTGAGACGCAGAGAGCATTCCTCTATCAAGGTTCTTAAGACTCGACACATTCTCGTCATTTTGAGGAACAATTCTCGTAACAATGCGTGCTATTGTAGCTGTAAAACCAACCAAGAGACACGTGTTCGTAATATTGAACAATGAATGGAATAAAGACAAGGCAATCGGTCTCGATTCTGCATATTCAACCGGATTGAGTCCGCCACCCCACTCGACAATTGAGATTATCATATCTTCGAACCATCCGAACACAATCAACATCCATACGACACCGAATACATTGAATACCAAATGGGCCACAGCAGCTCTCTTTGCATCGGTATTGGCAATAATTGCAGCCAGATTAGCAGTAATCGTCGTACCGATATTTTCGCCAAGTACCATTGCCAGTGCACAATCAAACGGGATCCAACCGTTATTACACATAATAATGGTAATAGCCATTGTCGCACTCGAAGCCTGAATTATCACAGTCAGAAGTGTACCAATCAGCACAAACAACAGAATCGACCAATAACCAAGATCACTGAAATTAGAGAGGAATTCCAACCACGATGGATCACTTTGCAAACCACTCATTGCCTTCTTCATCAAGTCAAGTCCGAGGAACAGCAACGAGAATCCGACAATCATTTCACCGGCAGATTTCAATCGTGGTCTCTTCATAAACAACAGCGGGAACCCGATGCCGATCAGTGGGATTGCTAACATTCCAAGGTCGACTTTAAATCCGAAAAGACTTATCAACCAAACAGTTGCCGTAGTTCCGATATTGGCACCCATAATCATACCGATGCCCTGCGTCAGGTTTATCAACCCCGCATTAACGAAACTAACTATCATCACGGTTGTCGCACTCGAAGACTGGACTATGACCGTAATCAAAAGTCCTACCAATACGCGTTTGAATACATTGGAAGTCATTGCAGCCAGGATATTACGAAGTTTATCTCCCGCAATTTTCTGCAACGAGTCACTCATTGTTTTCATTCCGTAGAGGAACATTCCGAGTGCTCCCAACATTGTCAGAATTTGGAATAACTGACTATCCATTTAAATCTCTAATAAAATTCGGTGTATACGTATACACTTATTGTGCACATTTATTGTGCAAAATTAATCATTTTGTGTCAAATCACAATATTTATCCCCAAAAATCGGATATTACACATAAATTATGGTCTATACAGACTTCCAAAAACGCTTAAAGTCCTTATATTTTCCGAAACAAACCAGCTTATCTTCTGTCGTTAATTCAAAATTCAAATCTTGATTTTCGACTACGGTCTCATTTGAGACTCTCATTCCAAGCAAATTTATTGAAGAGTTTCCACGACACACACACAGCAACTGAAGACTAAACTCTTCGAACAATCTCAGTTCATTTGCACGACGACCAACTAATGATTCCGGCACCTGAAATTTCTCGACATAATGTTCTGCATCAACGACAAACGTTTCTAGCCCGATTCCCGAATCAAGCGAGTGGACCAACATTCTGGCAGACAACTCTTCGGGATTGAGAACTCGATCAATAGCAAATGCCTGCAACACTCCAGCGTGAATCGAATCGATTGCACGAGCATAGATATGGGCAATATTCATCTGTTTGAGCATCGCAACAACTTTTATTGAATCGCCAAAATTCTCACCTATTGCCACGACAACAACATCTGATTCGGTCAGTGGTAGCCGTCTTAATGACATCAAATCTGAAGCGTCCATTCGATAAGCCATTGTCACTTTGTCTTTTACGGCATCGACCTTTGCCATTTCAACATCAACACCAACTACTTCGTGTCCAAGTGCAGTCAACTCTTCGGCCAAAACACGGCCAAAATTACCAAGTCCTATGATTGTGAATTTCATATCGAAACTATTATGTTATTATTATATCCTCCTTCGGGAAATCTACATCTAATTCGTCATTACGTTTTACAAGTCCGAGCATCAATGTTATTAAACCAATTCTGCCGACGAACATCAATATGATTACCAGCAATCTTGAAGTTGTTCCCAATTGTTCGGTTATTCCAAACCCCATTCCTACAGTTGTCAGTGCTGCCATTGCCTCAAAAAACAACTCTTTAAAATTAATTGTCGGTTCTAATAGAACAAGCATAAACACCGATATTCCAATGACAAATATTGACATAAATATCGTTGCATTAGCCCGATTGACCGAGCCTGCACTCAACTCTCGTCCCAAAACCTCAACCTTACTGCGTTCTCTCACCACCGACCAAAGATTTATCACCGAAACGGCAAACGTATTCACTTTGACTCCTCCAGCCGTAGACTGACTGCCTCCCCCTATCCACATCAAAAATACCAACACGATCAATGACGGAACGGTGTATGAGTTCATATCATAAAATCCAAATCCCGCAGTTCGAGGTGAAACCGACATAAAAAAACTCTGTACAATATGATCCAACACTCCACCAGAGAGTTTGCTCCACTCAAATATCAGGAAACACAATGTCCCAAGCAATACTAAGCCAAAAGTCGAAATAATAACAATCTTACTATTCAGATTCCACAAGTGCGGACTGCGACGCAAACGGCTATTACGAGAAAATATCCATCTGAATAGTGTCTTAAGATAAAATACGATTACCTTCATAAAGTTTTCGAGTATCGGAAATCCGATACTACCGAGCATAATCAAAGCCGACATTGTCAGTAATAGTGCATTATTGCCCATAAAAGCGGGAGTTCCCAATCCAGATGACACTGTCGAGAAGCCCGCGTTACAGAATGCAGACACACTATGAAATAGTGCATATCCTAGTTCCTCGGTCAGAGTCATACCGATTTTGCCGTGGATTGACAACCAAATGCAGACAAAACCAATAGTTTCGATTATTGCCGTAAATCCCATAATTCGCAAAAGGGTGCCGAACAACGAACCATACTGATTCGAGCCAAAAATGTCACTCAATATCATCTGGTTATAGAACGAACGATTGCCCATAAAAAAGACTGCGAAAAAACTCGTAAGTGTCATCAATCCCAATCCTCCGATCTGCATCAACAGACAAATTATTGCCAAACCCAGCGGCGTAAATGTTGTTGCAACGTCCACAGGTGACAATCCCGTAACACAGACTGCACTTGTCGATACAAACAATGCATCAATTAATGACAAGCGGTTATAAGTTGCATTAGGCATCAACAGCAATCCCATTCCGATTAGGATCACCATCAAAAAACTTATGACAAATACTTTGGAGGGATTAACCCTACGTTTCATAATTCCGATTATTGCACCGGAAATTTCAAGTATCGAGACCATTGTCAACACGATTGCCTGATAGTAATCGTTCATCAAAAATTTCCGTATCGAGTTCCATATCAGACTATTGCCATTATTGAAAAGTGCCGGCAACAAGATTACAAACAACAATCCGTATACAATTGAGACCCGCAATTTTATCCGTTTACCACCAGATTCGTTTAACGAAAAAAATCTCAACACACCCAGAACCATAAAGGCATACGGCAACCTGTCTAACAACCTATGAATCATCTCCCTATGCTGAAGGTCCACATCAAAACCAATCAGATATATCAATGACAAGAGTGACATCAGGCTTACCAACAACAATCCCACAACCGCTATCCGGTTTGTTATATCCAGATAGGGTATCAGATATTTTTTATAGTACTGAAAAAAGTTCTTTGGCATTTTCAGATTTTTTCAAGACATTGCTACTTGAAACCAGGTGCAGTTACTGCAATCATCTCTCCGTCAGGCGTAGTCAAATTAACACCTCGATCTTCTGCCACGATGTATCCGATTTGCTCGATTCCACCTAAACCGAGAACTTTATCTCTGTCTTCAAGTGAGATTGTAAACATCATTTCATAATCTTCACCACCATTCATTACTGCGATAACAGGATCGGTATTCAACTCTTCAGCCATTTTAAATGTTTCGCTGGCAATAGGCAATCTATCAAGGAACACCTTGGCTCCTACTCCTGATGCACGACAAACCTGCAACAAATCTGATGCAAGGCCATCACTCAAATCTATCATCGAGGTCGGTTTCACCCCGGCATCTGCCAACAGTTGATTGAGAGACATCGGCACCTCAGGACTCAACTGCCTACGCAACAGATACTCATAACCTTCAAAACTAGGTTTCGGATCTGCAATATTTTTCAGCACACGTCCCTCTCTATCGAGTAAACGCAGTCCCATATATGCACCACCGAGATCGCCCGTTATGCAGATTACGTCGTTTATTTTTGCACCCGAACGATAACAAATTTTATCTTTATCAACTCGTCCTACAGCCGTAACTGCAATTGAGAGTCCCGTCACAGAAGATGTAGTATCTCCACCGACCAGATCAATTCCATAATGTTTGCAGCCCAATCGTATACCTTCGTAGAGGCTATCTAGTTCTTCGACCGCAAAGCGTGAAGATATTCCGATTCCGAGAGTCAACTGAGTCGGGGTTCCATTCATAGCATAAATATCCGACACTGCAACCGTCACCGCTTTGTAGCCCAAATGCTGCAACGGGGTATAGACCAAATCAAATGCAATTCCCTCCAGTAGTAATTCACTACTAATCAACACATAGTGATCACCCGCATCTATTACGGCTGCATCATCACCTATTCCCTTTATGGTTGTCGAATGTTTATTCTCAAACTTGGAACTCAAATGGTCAATCAATCCGAATTCGCCATACTCGGCAATATCTGTTTTCTTTTCAGTATTCATACTTTTTTTTTAATCCTTATTGCTTACAAATTTAATAATTTTCAGTCGAACAATACGTTTGCTATTTTAACTCCATTTCGCCCAGCAAATCTCTGATTACAACCGATGCACAATAGATACCAAACAGAGGTGGCATATAAGAGATAGTCCCCACATTTGATTTTTTATTTCTTTCCTCACAAAGAATCATTGACCCTTCTCGAACAGGTTCCGGGGAGAAGACCACTCTAAATCCTCGTTTAATTCCGATTCTTGAGAGCCGTTTACGCAACATATGAGCCAATGGACAATGATGCGACTTAGATATATCAGATATTTCCAATAACTCAGGATTGGTCTTTGCACCCGCTCCCATCGAACTCACAAGCGGAATATTCCTATCCAAAGCCCCCTTTATCAGGGCAACTTTGGGCGACAACGTATCAATCGCATCCACGACATAATCGAACGACGACAAGTCAAGCAACTCTCCGAATGACTCCTCATCAACAAATCTATCTACTATAGTCAATTCAATATTCGGGTTAATCGATTTCAACCTCTTTTCGAATTCGGCACATTTACTCTGCCCCACATTTTCGTGGACTGCAATCAATTGTCTATTAATATTTGACAAGCCCACAACATCACCATCAACAATGGTCATACGTCCTATTCCCGCACGGCAAAGCATTTCGGCTGCATACCCACCGACTCCGCCAAGTCCGGCAACAAGCACATTTGCACTCAACAATGCCCCCAATTTCTCTGTACCTAACAACAATTCGGTCCTTTCAAGCCAATTGTTCATAGTTCGAATATTCTTTTAAAATTATTGTATATCAATTCTTTCAGAGATTCTATCTCAATACTTTTCACTCTGCCGACACACTCATAAACCTCTCTGATCCCCACAGACGAATCATCCGTCTCCATCAAAATATTCTCAATAGGCAACCATCTCAACAGATTCTGCAATTTTTCACTACGAATTATCATTGCCCCAAAAGACAGATTAAAATTTCGCTTCAGCAGTTGTTCGGCAAGTTGAGCAGACCCATTGAACCCGTGTACTACAAACTGCACTTTCTGATAATCCCGAGTCATCTCAAGCAATTCATTATACCCCTTTACACAATGAATCAACATCGGCAATCCCTGAGAATGAGCATATTCCAACTGCAACTCAAACAATCTCTGCTGAGCCTTTAACTCACTTCGTCCGCTTGCGAAATCAAAACCACACTCACCCACAGCAATCGCATCAGAATGCGATTCAAGCCAGCACCGAGCCTCCTGCAAGGATACACGTCCAGAATCCCACGGATGAATCCCTACCGAATAGAGACATTCCGAGGAGTATTCTCTGTCCCAAAGAGTCGATTTTACGACAACAACCTCATTATCAGAGCAATGACGATGTGTGTGAATATCTATAAAATTCATTGTCGACACATTTCCGAAACAAAGGTAAAAATTTTGAATCGTAAATCAAACAAAAAAGTGGAGTGTCACCAAACACTCCACCTCTCAATATTTCAGTTCTGTCAGATTTAATACAACTTAAACTCATCAACAAGTTCCGAAACAGTATATGACTTCTGTTCGCCATCTGCCATTCTCTTAACAACAATCTTTCCCTCAACACGTTCCGATTCTCCAATGATGGCCACATACGGAATTGAACGGCGGTTAGCATAATCCATCTGCTTTTTCATCTTCACAGCTTCTGGATATATTTCACACATAAATCCACGCTCCCGCATCATTCGTATAACCTTCAGGCTCTCAAGTTCTTCTAAACCACCAAAGTTTACGAACAACAGTTGTGTCGAAGTTTGAGCATTCATCGGGAACAAATCCAGACCCGACATCACATCATAGATTCTATCTGCGCCGAACGATATTCCCACACCAGACATTCCCGGCAAACCAAAGATTCCGGTAAGATCATCATAACGACCTCCACCACAAATGCTACCTATTTGAAAATCAAGTGCTTTAACTTCAAAAATTGCACCCGTATAATAGTTCAAACCACGTGCCAGCGACAAATCCAATTCAATCGGCAACTTGACACCAACCGACTCAACATAGTCCAAAACACGACTCATCTCCTCAACGCCCTTCAAGCCTGTTTCTGAACCCGAAATAATCTGAGCAATGCGTTCAAGTTTTTCTCTGTTAGTTCCCTCCAGCGACAGAATTGGTTGAAGCATTTCGACAGCCTCAGCACTAATACCACGTTCTTGCAACTCGGCATTGACTGCATCAAGCCCGATCTTATCAAGTTTGTCGATTGCAACCGTAATATCAATCATTTTGTCGGCATAACCTATCGTCTCGGCAATACCATAAAGTATCTTTCTATTATTGATTTTCAGTAGAGTACGAATTCCAAGATGATCAAAAACCGTCTCTACAATCTGAATCAATTCCAACTCGTTAATCATAGATGTCGATCCAATAACATCGACATCACATTGATAAAATTCTCGGTAACGGCCCTTCTGAGGACGGTCTGCCCTCCATACAGGTTGTATCTGATAACGCTTGAATGGGAAGGTGATTTCAGACTGATGCTGAACGACGTAACGTGCAAACGGGACTGTCAAATCATATCGCAATCCCTTTTCACACAAACGTGCAGCCAAAGCTCCTGATGTGCTGTTATGAATATCATCATCTGTAATTCCACCCATAAAATCTCCCGAGTTGAGTATTTTGAAGAGCAATTTATCCCCCTCTTCTCCATACTTACCCATCAGTGTTGACAGATTCTCCATCGATGGAGTCTCCAATGGCAGAAATCCATATTTGCCGAACACACTGCGAATCGTATCGAATATGTAGTTTCGTCTGATCATAATCTCAGGCGAAAAATCTCTCGTACCCTTTGGTATCGACGGATGTTGTTTTGCCATACTTTGAATATTTTCAGAGTTACTCGGTTAATTTTCTATACTTCACACGATGAGGTTGATCATCACCTAAACGTTTCCGTTTATTCTCTTCGTATTCAGAGTAACTACCCTCGAAGAATACTACTTTCGAATCGCCCTCAAATGCCATAATGTGTGTAGCAATACGGTCAAGGAACCAGCGGTCGTGAGAGATGACTACAGCACAACCTGCAAAGTTTTCAAGACCCTCTTCTAAAGCACGTAATGTATTTACGTCAACGTCATTGGTCGGTTCGTCCAGCAACAATACGTTGCCTTCCTCTTTAAGTGCCAATGCCAAATGCAGACGGTTTCGTTCACCACCAGAAAGAACTCCACATTTTTTCTCCTGATCGGCACCAGTGAAATTGAATCGACCGACATAAGCTCGTGCATTTATCGAACGTCCACCCATTGTGATTATTTCACTGTCCTGAGAGATAACCTGGAATACGGTTTTTTCTGGATCAATCGATTTATGTTGCTGATCGACATAGGCAAGTTTCACTGTTTCGCCCACTTTGAATGTACCACTATCGGGCTGTTCGAGTCCCATAATCATACGGAACAGTGTTGTCTTACCCGCACCATTAGGACCAATCACACCAACAATACCTGCAGGCGGAAGTTTGAAACTCAAATCATCAAACAACAACTTGTCACCAAATGCCTTGCTCACACCCTGAACTTCGATTACGACATCACCCAATCGAGGTCCGTTCGGAATAAATATTTCAAGTTTTTCCTCTTTCTGCTTAGTATCTTCGTTAAGCATCTTGTCGTAAGCTGACAGACGTGCTTTGGATTTTGCGTGACGTGCTTTCGGAGCCATACGAACCCATTCCAACTCGCGTTCGAGAGTTTTACGACGCTTGCTTTCCTGTTTTTCTTCCATCGCTAGACGGGCAGTCTTTTGCTCCAACCAACTCGAATAATTTCCTTTCCAAGGAATACCCTCACCACGGTCAAGTTCAAGAATCCAGCCTGCAACATTATCTAGGAAATAACGGTCGTGAGTTACGGCAATTACTGTTCCTTTGTACTGTTGGAGGTGCATTTCGAGCCATTCGACAGACTCTGCGTCCAAGTGGTTGGTCGGCTCGTCCAACAACAATACATCAGGTTCCTGCAACAACAAACGACACAATGCCACACGACGACGTTCACCTCCAGAAAGGTGTGCTACGAGTGCTTCTCCCTCAGGACATCTTAGTGCGTCCATTGCACGTTCAAGTTTGCTATCAAGTTCCCAACCGTTCTTATGGTCAATCAATTCAGTCAATTCGCCCTGACGTTCAATCAGTTTTGCCATTTGATCGTCGTCCATTGGCTCGCAGAACTTCTGGTTAATCTCTTCATACTCCTGCAACAATGACACAACATCTGCACAACCCTCTTGAACAATCTCCTTAACCGTCTTATTATCATCAAGTTGTGGCTCTTGTTCGAGGTATCCCACCGAATATCCCGGAGAGAATACTACTTCGCCCTGGAAATTTTTATCGATTCCGGCAATAATCTTCATCAATGTAGATTTACCAGAACCGTTCAAACCGATAATACCTATCTTTGCTCCGTAAAAAAACGACAAGTAAATATCATTCAGAATCTTTCTATTGTTCACAAGTGTCTTAGACACTCCAACCATCGAAAAAATTATCTTTTCGTCAGCCATTTCTGTCAATTATGTTTTTTACATTAATGTACCAGAACCATTTCCCAAACCAAAATCATCAGGATTGTCTATTTCAGTAAATCCTTCAGTAGATGAGAATTTTAATTTCAACGGCATTATCACACGCTGCATTTTTTTGTCATATCTGAGAGCACCGTAAACAAATTCCAATTCAAATCGCTCTTCGTTTCCGAATCTTTCGACAAATGCCTCCTTCGGAAATTTATCAATCTGTTGACGAATAAATGCTGCAATCTCCTTATCTGCAACAGTCTCTGAATCAGACACCAAATTCTTCACACCAAAATGCACATCTGCACGTTGAATCATTTTCAACACAGAATCCATCAATCCAGCCTCACCACCATATGCAGCAGGATTTCCTGTGATATTATAGTCGTAGATTCTCACCGAATAACTGATTACATTATCGTGTTCATCAGCACCCGAACTACAAGCTATGCTCATCACAGCCACAGCCAAAATTAACAACAGTTTTTTCATCATTTTAAGTTTTAAAGTTTCTAATTTCACATTTAAACATTTCCAGGCAAAGGTACAAAATTTAAATATAATTTCCCAACCACACGCCCTATTATTATTATGAACGTGAAAATTGACATTCCTATTTCATATTTTCGTTTTTTTCGCGTACATTTGTCGCGAAAATCTTTTATGTATGTTAAGCAGAAGATTATTACGTATCAAAGCCATTAAGGCTGTTTATGCACATTTGAAGTCAGAAGCTGACTCAGTTGGTGCCTCAGAAAAAAATTTAGTGTATTCGATAGAAAAGGCATACCACCTTTACAATCACGTCTTTAACATTGTCGTTGAGGTCAAAAAATTGGCTGAAACCAAAATCCTGGCAGGCAAACAAAAACACTTGCCGACTTATGAAGACCTGAATCCAAACACAAAGTTTGTCGATAACGCAGTGATAAACAAGATTGCCGAGTGTGAACAACTTGCAATCTTCTGTGAACGCAACTCGCTGAATTGGTCGAACTATCCCGAACTAATAAAGAAAATATACTCGAACCTCATCAAAAGCGACTACTATAAAAACTATATGGACAAAAAGAGTCGCTCCTATGTCGAAGACCAGAAATTTGTCATTGACTTTTTCACCTACGAGTTGGAAGACAATGAACTGCTGGAGGAGGTTCTACTGGAACAATCAATTTTCTGGGAAGATGATCTCGGATTTGTCCTGACAATGATTATTAAAACGCTGCAAGGCTGTTCAGAAAAAAAGGCTCTGAAATTGATGCCTATGCTAAAGACCCAGGACGATCTTGACTACATCAAGTCAGTATTCTGCAAGGCTCTGATCAACAAGGATAATTATATGAAAATCATCGAACGTTTCACTAAAAACTGGGATGTCGACAGATTTGCATTTATGGACCACGTAATTATGATTACGGCAATCTCCGAACTGATCAACTGTCCTACAATTCCAATTAAGGTCACACTCGACGAATTCATCGAAATTTCGAAATACTACAGCACCCTCAGCAGTAGCACATTCATCAATGGCGTATTGGACAAAATTGTTGATGAACTGAAAGCCGACGGCACAATTACAAAAGAGGGACGAGGTTTGGTCGAATAAACTACTTTGATTTAAAATTGGTTTATGACTAAAAATGTCGAAATATTCTGTAAACAGATTAAATTCGTGATAATTTCGCTATCTTTGTCGTTGGGCATATTTGTTGCGGGCAGTTGTTCCCGAAACGAGAAGCAACAAAACAAAGAACTTAGTAGCGAAGTTATGGACAAATTTCCGAATATTTCGATTTCTGACTCAGTTCTGAACACAACTCGAGCAGTTGCTGATTTTGATTTCGGTCGAATCTCAAGCGGCGAAATCATCGAAAAAATACTGATAATCAAAAATAGCGGCAAAAGTTCTTTTCTGATTGAGCATATAAAGACAGATTGCGGATGCATTACAGTCAACTATCCCGAAGAACCGATTCTGCCTGGACAACGACGTTCGGTAAGACTCTCTTTCAACTCACGAGGACAGCACGGCTGGGCAAATAAAACCGTTGAATTCAAAACCTCAATCAACGAAAAAACTTTTAAACTAAACACAAAATGTGAAATTGATAACTAAAAAATAATCTAACAAAATGTACACAATGTTTACAATTTTTCAAGTAGCTGAAGCTCAACCTGCAGGCGGAATGTCTTTCTGGATTATGATGATTTTGATCTTCGTCGTAATGTATTTCTTTATGATCCGTCCTCAACAAAAACGTCAAAAAGAGTTGATGAAATTCCGTCAATCTATCGAAAAAGGCTCTAAAGTAATCACAGCTGGCGGCATCTACGGAACCGTTAAGTCTGTTGACGAAACAACTGTACAACTCGAAGTTGATCACAACGTATCTATTCGCGTAGATAAATCTTCGCTTATGCGTGATCCTGCAGATCTCATTAAATAAGTTCCATCAGCAAAGAATGACAGCCGCAGGAGTGTATTCCTTTGCGGCTGTTCTTTTATCTCAATATGGCAAAAAACTCATCTACGGAAATAATCTGTCACCCACGACTCGGACCAATCTGTATCCGACAGAACCCTTCGGTCAAGAACATCTCGATTAGACTTAAATCCACAGGTGAGATCATTCTGACCTACCCCACAGCACGTTCAAAAACAAGGGCACTTTCATTTCTCGATACCAAAACAAATTGGATTATACAGCGTCGCAAACATTTCCAATCTATCACACAGAAATTCGATCTCAGACTGCCAATAAAAACCAAGCTGCACGAGATTCGCGAATGCAACAAAACACCCGAATCCGAACAAAAAAACATCATCTACATCGAAAATTCCCCACAGAAGAGCCACGAACAGCACATCGAGGAGATAAAACTCACACTCAAAAAAATTTGGCGAAAAGAGGCACAACTTCTACTCCCTGAACGTGTCGAACAAATTGCTCAAAGATTCGGTTTCAGATATGGACGTATCTCACTGCGTGCGTGTCGCACCCGCTGGGGCAGTTGCTCAGCTAATAACGACATATCGCTAAACATTAACCTAATGCAGTTACCCGACGAACTTATTGACTATATTATTATACACGAACTCTGCCATACGGTTCACAAAAATCACGGCAGCGAATTCCACAATCTCGTAGACAAATGCACGAATGGTGCAGAATTTGAACTCAGAAAAAAATTAAAAAATTACACTCCTCTCAGATAGCATTAATATATTTTCACTATCTTTGTGAACCAACCTCTAATAATGATTATATGACCGAAAGAAAAGAAATCAAAAAAATCCCTATGGGTGGATTTTATACTCGCGGAATTGCTGCAATTGTTCTCGGATTGGTATTTATGATTTGGCCCGGCAGTTCGATTGACTACATTATGAGAATTCTCGGCACAGTGCTATTTGTCATAGGTGGAATCACAATGATCAACTACTTAAGACTCAAAAAATTAAATACAGCACTGCAATACAACCAACGCATTACCCCATATATGGCAGTGCTGATGATGCTCGTGGGATTGTTGTTGTTGCTATTTCCTCGTTTTTTCATAAATTTCATAATGATTATAATGGGATTGTTGTTACTGATCGCAGCACTCGAACAGTTCGCAACAATATCTTGGCGTAGAAAATATGGTGCAATACCTCTGTTTTTCTATCTATTTCCACTTGTGTTGGCGGTATCGGGAGTTCTGGTCATCGCACAGCCATTCGAGACTGCAACAGGAGTATGGGTACTCTGTGGTGCAGCACTCGCACTTTACGGAATAATTGAACTACTCAGTAGCAGCCGAATCTAAAAACTCAAACTCATTATGGAAAATTTCTTACATTTCTACTCGGACTATTAGTTGGTTACGGTGTTCTCAATTTCACAGATGGATTTTTTAATAATTTTTTTTAAAAAACTATTTATACATTTTGTTAATTAAAAATATTATTTATATTTGCAGTATGTTATAAAAGAAAACTTACTCATAAACTCAAATACTATGAAAAAACTCATCTTGACACTTGCATTATTTTGCACAGGAATAATCTGCACAAATGCACAGGAACGCACAAACAATCTGCCTGAAGAGACTAAAAAGATCATCAATGACATCAAATATGTCGACACAAAAAATCTTTCAGATGAAGAGGCTGCAGTTGTGCTGAGAGTCCTCAACAAAATTAAAGAAGTAAAAGTTACAGAATTTAAAGCTGTACGAGCAAACGACATAAAGAATGAAACAATTAACAAACCTGATTTGAAAGTCGTAACTCAACATCTTAAAAATAAACCTATGATTATTTTGGATGGATTCGAAATTTCATACGAACAATTTGGCAATATTAACCCGAATTCCGTCGAGTTTATTAAAATTTTGACTGGCAATGCTGCTGTCAGCCTATATGGAGAAAAAGGTAGTAATGGTGTTGTCATTGTCTCTTCTAACAACAAACGCACAGATTGTCCTAAGGCTGCTCAGTGCCCAGACAAAACAAAAGAAGCAATAGTTACAGGATTTACAACTGTACGACGAGCAAACGACATAAAGAATGAAACAATTAACAAACCTGATTTGAAAGTCGTAACTCAACATCTTAAAAATAAACCTATGATTATTTT
>CAJGBR010000026.1 GCA_904501625.1 uncultured Rikenellaceae bacterium | reverse complement strand
TTTGATCCCAGCAAACCATAGACTCCATGTGTCTTAATTTCAAGATCGATATCTTTTACTGCCCACTGTACGCTATAGCGGTGTGACAGATTCTCGATCTTTACGATTGGTTGTTGATCCATGAATTGTTTGTTTTAAGTAGTTGTTAATCATTAAGTTTCTTAGCATAAAATATACTACAACGAGAAATTTGCAGATGAAATTTCCCGCTGTTAGTTCAGCAAAGGTAGTTAAAAAAACATAATTGCAATAAAAAAGTAGACAAAAAGTGTGATTTTGTCGACAAAAAAATTGCCGTTTGGAGTCTACATTTCCTCTCTTGCGAAGATAATTGCCCGATTCAGAAGCTCGTTGAAATCTTTACATTTCAGTAACTCGTCAACACATTCATTTAGAAATTTAGGATCATCTAAATTGCGTATTCCCAGAGGTTTGAATAGGGTAAAATCTTTAAGTTTTATGTACTTGATCCACGGTGAATCTTGTGGGAAATCTTTTGGCGGACGTTTCAGAGCCGATTCGAAATCCAACTCAAACGGAGCTGCCGATTTTATGGACTGATGGAGCAGTTGTCCATTGTCGAGAAATTCTTCACGAATACTGCGCAATTCTTTTGGCGTAGGGCAGTGGGCTCCGGCTGCGAGAAAACTTTTTTTCAGGAAGTGTCCTTGTTCGGGTTCGATGTGAATGTAGTATCCAGCCAGCCCAGATGATTTTCCTTCGGGTGCGAAATATGCACTGAAGTGGGTCTTGTAGGGAGTCTTGTCAGATGAGAATCTCAAGTCGCGATAGATGCGATAGGTACACTGTTCAAGACGCAGACCCGACAGCGATAAATCTTCTGATGCAAGGCGGTCGAGCAGTTGTTGTGCAAAGTGGTCGAAATGGCTTTTGGTTTCGATGTAACGTTGTTTGTTTGCATTAAACCATTCACGATTATTATTGCGATTCAACTCTTCGAGGTATTCCAATATAAGTTTCACAAGTATAATCTATTGTAGTACGGTGTCAAAAATAGATTTTTTTTTCTACCTTTGCAAGTGTTAAATTCGGGTGGCGTGTTTCGGTTGAGACGAAATAGTTGCTCGTGAGAGTATGTAAATAATTGAAACATAATATATTAACATTCTAATGGGATACTTTAAAAAATACAACACGATTTTTGGCTGGATAGTGGCATTGGTATCAGGAATCGTGTATGTTATGACAACCGAACCCTCGGCAAGTCTTTGGGATTGTGCCGAATTTATTGCTACATCATACAAGTTGGAAATCGGTCACCCTCCGGGCAATCCGTTGTTTTTCCTCGTAGCTCGTCTGTTTGCAATTTTTGCACCATCGCCGCAATACGTAGCATTGGCTATCAACATAATGTCTTGTGTGTGCAGTGCTCTGACAATAATGTTCTTGTTTTGGAGTATTACGCATATGGCTCGCAGACTGCAAATTGCTGAGGGTGGTGAACCTACTATAAAACAATCGTGGTTGATAATTATTGCCGGAGTAATCGGCTCTTTGGCTTATGCCTTCACCGATACATTTTGGTTCTCGGCCGTGGAGAGTGAAGTCTATGCAATGTCATCATTGTTTACAGCAATGGTGTTCTGGGCAATTCTTAAATGGGAAGAGTATGCCGATGAACTGCACTCATCACGTTGGTTGGTATTGATTGCCTACCTGATGGGTCTGTCTGTCGGAGTTCACCTGTTGAACTTGCTTGCAATCCCGGCAATAGTATTCGTATATTACTTTAAAAAGTACAAAAAGATTACACGTCGAGGAGTCATCATTGCAACTATTATGTCGGTATTGATTCTTGGCGTAGTGAATTTTATGGTGATTCCAGGAACAGTTGCACTCGGAGCCGCATTTGACTATATGTTTGTCAATGGTTTCGGACTGCCGTTTAACTCGGGATTGATATTTTTTGCTCTGCTGCTTGTCGTGGGGCTGGGTATCGGACTCTGGCTTACTTATCAGAAGGGTATGGTCAAGACCAATGCTGCACTATTATTTCTTTCTGTATTTATGATAGGTTACGGCTGCTATACGTCATATCCGATTCGAGCAGTGGCTAATCCACCGATGAATAGTAATAATCCGAACAATGCTTATGCTCTGAAGGCTACGCTTGACCGTGAACAGTACGGCTCCCGACCGTTGTTTTTCGGACCATACTACAACTCTGAATACACAGGTGTGAAGGAGGGTGATGTATATATGGCATTGGGTAATCGTTATGAAAAGTTTACCCGTGTTGAAGATTATGCCTATCCTGACGAATTGCAGACATTTTTCCCGCGAATGTATAGTCCTGCACACGCTGATGGTTATAAGGCTTGGGGAAATGTAAAAGGTGTGAAACGCAATTTCGTTAATTATCGCGGAGAGCCGGCTACCATTACGATTCCGACTTTTGGAGAGAATCTGAGATACTTTTTCAGTTACCAGTTGAGTTTTATGTATTGGCGATACTTTATGTGGAACTTTGTCGGACGCCAGAGTGACATTCAGTCGACAGGCGAAATTACCGATGGTAACTGGCTGTCGGGTATAACTCCGATAGATGAAATATTCTTGGGACCGCAATCGGATCTGCCCGATAAAATGAAGAGTAACAAAGGTCGTAATACCTACTTTTTCTTACCCTTCATTCTGGGTATGTTGGGATTGTACTACCAATATATGCGAGATGCTCGAGGATTTACGGTGGTAATGTGGCTGTTTATAATGACCGGATTTGCAATCGCTGTATATTTGAATATGCCTCCTGGAGAACCTCGTGAACGAGATTATGTGTTTGCAGGTTCGTTCTATGCCTTCTCAATTTGGATTGGTTTGGGTGTATTGATGCTCAATCAGATGTTCGAAAATTTGCTCAAAGGTAATCAAAAACTTGCGATGGCTTGTGCTACGATTCTGTCGGCAGTGGTTCCCGTTATATTGATTGCTCAAAACTGGGACGACCACGATCGTTCACACCGATATGTTGCCCGTGATTTCGGACATAACTATCTCGAATCAACCCTGCCCAATGCGGTTATAATGAACTTCGGTGACAACGATACATTCCCTTTGTGGTACAGTCAGGAGGTCGAATCGGTGCGTCCTGATGTGAGAGTGATGAATATGAGTTATTTGGGAGCAGAATGGTATATTGACCAGATGAGAATAAAATCTAATGATTCTGAACCTCTGCCATTCTCGTTGCCCAGAGAAAAGTATACGGGAATCAATAGCTCGTTGCCTATCTATGAGACAATTGACCGTCCATTGGAAATCTCTAAGGTTATCGAACTGATAAAGAGTGAAGACCCTCGTACAAAGGTAAAAATGCAGAGTGGTCGCGAGATGGATTATATTCCTGTCACAAAGATATTGTTGCCTGTTAATAAGAAGAATGCCATCGAATCGGGAATTCTCCGTGCTGAAGATGCAGATTTGGCTGAAGATACAATCGTGCTGAGTTTGACAGGACAATACATAGAACGCAGTCATATGATGTTGCTCGACTTATTGGCAAACTTCGATTGGAAGCGTCCGTTGTACTTTACACAACCTTCAGCTATAGTCCGTCAGATGGGATTGCTCGATTATATGCAACAAGATGGTTTTGCATATCGATTGGTGCCGATTAAGACTCCGGCTAAGGTGTTGACAGTTGGTCGCATTGATACCGAATATCTGTGGAATAACCTTATGAATAAGTTTAAATATGCAAACATCAAGGATCCGAGATCCTATGTCGATGCTACAATTCAACATTCGTTCAGAGTTACACAGATTCGCGGAACATTCGCACGTCTTGCTCAACAGTTGATGGCCGAAGGTGATACGACACGGGCAAAGGCCGCACTCGAAAAGGGTCTGACCGAGGTGCCCTATTCTAAGGTTGACCACTCGTATGATTCGACGCTGCCCGTAGTTGAAACATATTATATGATGGGCGAAGACGATAAGGCTAACAGTTTGGTTAAAGAATGGGCTACTGAACTCGGACAATACATTGATTACTATGCAAAATTCTCAGGTCCAAAGAGAAAAAGTGTCGAAAGTGGATTTGAAGAGAAGATATATATGATGTATGAACTCTACAAACTCGCATCTAAGTATGAACAGGCGGATACTGCTGCCGAACTTGAGAAATTCTTTAAGGATAGAGGCCTGATGGAGTAACAATGAGAGATCTTCGTCAATTTGAAACGGATCTTGAGTTCGAAAATAAAATTCGACCTCAGCAGTTGGATAATTTCAGCGGTCAAGAAAAAATCGTTGAAAATCTGAGAATTTTCATCAAGGCGGCCTTGATGAGAGGTGATGCATTGGATCATCTTTTGTTGCACGGTCCTCCGGGACTGGGTAAGACAACTCTGGCTAATATAGTGAGTCACGAACTTGGCGTAGCAATGAAAATGACATCGGGACCTGTGTTGGATAAACCGGGCGACTTGGCCGGATTGCTTACGTCACTTGAGTCTGGAGATGTGTTGTTCATAGACGAGATTCATCGTTTGAGTCCTATCGTAGAGGAGTATCTCTACTCGGCTATGGAGGATTACAAGATTGATATAATGTTGGATAAGGGGCCGAGTGCCAGGTCGATACAGATTGAACTGAATCCTTTTACGTTAATCGGAGCAACTACTCGAAGCGGGTTGCTTACAAGCCCATTAAGGGCAAGATTCGGAATTCAGTGCCATTTGGAGTATTATGATACCGATACGTTGCGTCGGATTATATGCAGGTCGGCCGGAATACTCGGAGTCGAAATTGACGACAAAGCTGCCATAGAGATTGCAATGCGTAGTCGTGGAACTCCACGAGTGGCGAATTCATTGTTGCGTAGGGTACGTGATTTTGCGATGGTCAAGGGTGATGGACGTATAGAGTTGGGAATTACACGTTATGCTCTTGATGCGTTGAATATCGACTCACGAGGATTGGATATGATGGATAATAAAATTCTGAGTACGATAATCCACAAGTTCAACGGAGGACCGGTCGGTTTGAATACGGTAGCTACTGCAGTGAGTGAAGATGCAGGTACTATTGAAGAGGTTTATGAACCATTCCTAATAAAGGAGGGTTTTTTGAAACGTACCCCTCGAGGCCGAGAGGTGACCGAATTGGCATATAGTCATTTGGGCGTTACAAAACCTAATTCCGAGCCAACATTGTTCTAATTGTTTGGAATATATTGAGATGATGAAACGGTTAGCATTTGTCAAAAAGTTTATTGAACGATTGACATTGTTAGTCGTTTTTTCATTTGGGTCGTGTGGGTACAACGATTTTGACCATGTGGACTACACTGAGAGTATGCCTCCGAAAGATTCACTGCAGCAGATTTCTATATCTAAATTGAAGAGTCTGTACGTTGAGGGAGGCGTGACATTGGTGATAGATGCCGTGATAAGAGGGGTAGTTGTGGCCAATGATATTGCAGATAATTTTTATAAAAAGATAGTCATTCAGGATTCGACGGGTGCTATAGCTGTTGCTCTCGGTTTGTATGATTTGCACAATAGCTATCCCTTGGGCAGTGTTGTGTCAGTACGTGTCAGAGGTTTGAGGCTTGGAATAGATGGTGGACTCTGCAAACTGGGAATGGTCGCCGAAGATGAATCATCAGAGATTAGTGAAATACCCACTAAAGAGATGATTGATAAATATCTGTTCGGAGTAACTCAAGACGGAACAATAGTAGTTCAAAATAGAAAAATATCGCAACTGAAGGAGTCGGATATAGGAAAATTGGTGCGGGTCGAGAATCTTGTTGCAGACTTGTCTGTGTGGAATCGTTGGGCTAAAACCGAAAAATATTCACCAACGGGATATGCTAGTTCGATGGATATTGCGGCTGTTGATGAGTCTGGAGCAACAATATACATCTATACAAGTGGTTATGCATCGTTTGCAGACGAACTTATCCCTAAGCAAAGTTTCTCGGTGACGGGTATTGTCGTGAAAAAGAATTCGTCTGAGTATCGAATCAGACTCAGAACAATCAGTGATGTCAAGATAAACAAAAATTAGTCGATGTCGGGTGTCTATATACATATTCCGTTTTGTGAGACAAAATGTTTTTATTGTGATTTTTATTCTGTGGCTAATCATTCGCAGATGGATTTGACAATAGAGTCAATTTGTCGTGAAATAAAATTGCGTAGAGATTTTTTATCGACATCGCCACGAACACTCTACATTGGTGGTGGTACACCGTCGTTATGTACACCGACTCAGTTGGGTCGTCTGGCAGCTCAAGTCTGCGAGCAGTTCGGTTGTGACGGATTCGAAGAATTTACGGTTGAGGTTAATCCAGAACAACTAAATCCTGAATATCTTGCCTCAATTAGACGTATAGGTGTAAACAGATTGAGCATAGGCATCCAGTCACTATCAGACAGAATCTTGCAATTTGTCAATCGTAAGCACACTGCGGCACAGGCACTGCAGGCGGTACGTCAGGCTCAACAAGCGGGATTTGACAACATTTCGGTAGATTTGATTTATGCTATACCCGGATTATCCATTTCTGAACTTGACGAGTCGATATCGGGCGTGTGTGAACTTGGAGTACAGCACCTGTCGGCTTACCATCTTGGAATTGAACCGGGTACGGTATTTGGTCGCAGATTTTCTGAAGGTCGCTTGTCGGAGGTTTCAGAGGCTGTTAGCAATGAACATTACGGATTGGTCTGTCGCAGATTGCGTGAGGCTGGTTTTGAACACTACGAAATATCTAATTTTGCGAAATCAGGATATTGCAGTCTGCATAACTCGTCGTATTGGCAGGGAGTACCATATCTCGGAGTTGGGCCGGCAGCTCACTCGTATGAAGGTAGAAATCGCTATTGGAATGTGGCAAATATCTCGAAATATATCTCTACGGTCGATAGTCTCGAACACATCGAGGGTGAGATTCTCTCGCAAAAAGATATTTATAATGAATATGTGATGACTCGGTTGAGAACATCAGAAGGAATTGATATCGAAGACTTTAAGAGTAGATTCGGAGTGGAGTCTTCAGACCGATTGCTCACTGATTCGCAGCCTGCTCGGAAAATCGGCAACATTATTGTTGTAGACCGATGGTTGAGAATCCCCGAAGAAAAGTTTCTAATATCAGATTCAATAATTTCCGAACTCTTCTTAGGCTAAAAGATTCTCACATAAGTTATTATGGTTGAGAATAAAGTTATCCGTCCTGATTTTCTGTTTGAAATAAGTTGGGAGGTCTGCAATAAAGTTGGAGGTATTCATACCGTTTTGGTATCAAAAGCCCGCGAAACGGTACAGTCAATGGGTGATAATTATGTGCTTATAGGTCCTGATTTACAGACCGAAAATATCCATTCTGAATTTGAAGAGGATCCGGCAATGATGTCGCATTGGCGAGATTTGCTCTACGATAGCGGAATTCGTATCAGGGTTGGACGATGGAAAATTGATGGTCGTCCGCTGGTTGTATTGGTTGATTTTGGCTCGTTGATAAATTATCGTGACGATCTGCTACGCAGTATGTGGGACGATTACGGAGTTGATTCGATCAGTGGCGGCTGGGATTATATTGAACCTGTTTTGTTCGGATATGCAGCAGGACGTGTGATTGCCAACTTTTCAGAATCGGTTTGCAATAATGCGACCCGCATTGTTGCTCATTTTCACGAATGGATGACCGTTTCGGGTGCATTATATCTCAAGTCAAATTCACGACGCGTAGCAACTGTTTTTACTACACACGCTACGGTTTTGGGGCGGGCATTGGCTGCTGCAGGATTGCCTCTGTATCGTAAAATGGAATATTACAATACTGCTGATGTTGCTAAAGCACAGGGGGTTATGGCTAAACATTCGCTTGAGAGCATTGCCGCGGCTAATGTTGATTGTTTCACGACGGTCAGTGTAGTGACGGCTCGTGAGTGTGCAGCGCTGCTGAAACGTAAACCGGATTTGATAACACCCAATGGTTTTGATGTTGCTACGATTGAAGGAACCGCAGTTAAGGATCGAATGAGAGATAAACTGTTGAGAGTTGCATCGTTTTGTCTTGGAACGGATCTCTCGACCGATACGTTTATCGTGGGAACGAGTGGTCGCTATGAGTTTCATAACAAGGGTTTGGATTTGTTGCTGGATTCGATGGCTGCTGTAGAGGGGAAATTGACTCGACAGGTGTTGTTTGTTATAGCTGTGCCTGCAGCTAATCGCGGAGCTCGACAAGATCTGCTCGGATGGTTGAGGTCGGAATCCGTCGAACGTGAATCTTCCGTGTCAAGAAATATTACACATTACCTGACAGATTCTGCAAATGATGCCATATTGCGTAAGATTGCTGAATTGAAATTGGATAATCCAACGTCAAAATTACAGATATTGTTCATCCCGACCTATCTTGACGGTTATGACGGTGTGTTTAATTGTAATTATTATGATTTTCTTCAGGGCCAGGATTTTACGATGTATCCATCATACTATGAGCCCTGGGGTTATACGCCTGTTGAGAGTATTGCATTGGGCATTCCGACGCTCACAACATCGCTGTCCGGATTCGGAATCTGGGTCGAGGAGCAGCGTTTTGGCAACCGTTCGGGGGTTGAGGTAGTTTTGAGAAATGATGATAACTATTCAGAGGCTGTATCTGTGATAGCAACTGCGATTGTGCAGTATAGCAATCTGTCGCAGAATGAGATGCGAAAACGGTCATTCAATGCACGTCAGGTGGCAGAGTTGTCACGCTGGACTAATTTTTTTGATTATTATGTTCAGGCTTGGAGTAACGCTTTGTCTGAGTCGGCAAAACGTACGGTTGATGTGGTCAAATGGGTGACGTTGACATCTTCGCAAGAGGTCGATTTGATAGAGTTGACGGGAGATTCAAACACTCCTCATTGGATGAGGGTAATGGTTGAACGAGATTTGCCATCTGAGTTGGCTCCGCTTGAGGAGTTATCGAGAAACCTATGGTGGTCGTGGAATCATCAGGCAGAAGAACTGTTTGAATATATTGACTCGGAATTGTGGCACGATTCGGATAATAATCCTATAATATTTCTGGACGGATTGAATATGAGCCGTTTTCGCGAGTTGCTCTCCGATGGTGAGTTTATGTCTAAAATGAATCGGGTCTATGGTGAGTTCAAAAATTATATTGATAGAAAACCTGATGCAGATGGGGTAAAGATTGCATATTTTTGTATGGAGTACGGAGTCCATAGTTCATTGAAAATATATTCTGGCGGACTCGGAATTTTAGCTGGTGATTACCTTAAAGAGGCGAGTGATAAGGGGGTACAAATTGTCGCCGTAGGATTGCTCTATCGATATGGCTATTTCACCCAGCGATTATCGGCGAGCGGTGTGCAGGAGACTGCTTATGAAGCTCAGAATTTTTATAAACTGCCGATTGCACCCGTTAGAGATGAAGAGGGTAATTGGATCTCGGTGCAGGTGTCGCTACCCGGGCGAAATATTACGGCACTTGTATGGTGTTGTGATATTGGTCGGGTAAAGTTGTATCTGCTTGATACTGACCACGAAGATAATCAACCTGAAGATCGATCTATAACCTACTATCTCTATGGAGGAGATTGGGATAATCGCTTGAGGCAGGAGTTGTTGCTTGGCATAGGAGGTGTCAGGTTACTCGAACAGTTGGGGGTAGCTGTAGATGTGTATCATCTGAATGAGGGACACGCTGCGATGGCTGCTATCGAAAGGTTAAGAGGAATAATCCAAAGACAGAATTTGACCTTTGACGAGGCTCTTGAAATTGTACGCAGTTCGCAACTATTTACTACGCATACACCTGTTCCTGCTGGACACGACCAATTCCCGGAGTCGATGATTCGTCAGTATGTTTCTAATTATTCGGACTATTTGGGAATATCGTGGTCGAGGTTCATATCGTTAGGTACAGATGCAAATTCTGTTGATAAACGATTCTCGATGAGTCGACTTGCCTGTAGTACATCTCAAGAGGTAAACGGTGTGAGCTGGTTACACGGTCGAGTCAGTCGCAAAATATTTTCATCGATGTGGCCAGGGTATTTCCCTGAAGAGTTGCATATAGGGTATGTGACAAACGGAGTGCATTATCCCTCGTGGACCTCACCTATGATGCAATCGATTTATAAAGAGTATTTTGGCGATGAATTTACGATTACAAATAGATACGATGCGAAATGTTGGCAGCAGATTTATCGGGTTCCCGACAATGAATTGTGGCAAGCACGACTAAAACAGAAGAATGATTTGATGGACGAAATCAGACGAAGGGTATCAGATCCGAGTCAATTCAGATTTGATTCACCCAGAACAATGGTCACAATTCGTGAGGGATTGAAATCGGATATATTGACAATTGGATTTGCGAGAAGATTTGCAACATATAAGCGAGCGACTCTGCTGCTCAATAATTTGGATCGTCTGAATAAGATCGTGAATAATCCGCAACGACCCGTACGGTTCATATTTGCGGGAAAGGCTCATCCGAATGATCGTCCTGGCCAGGAGCTTATTCGTCGAATTGTCGAGGTGTCATTAATGACACCGTTTGTCGGGAAGATAATTTTTCTGCAGAATTATGATATGGAGCTTGCTAGACGTATGGTTCAGGGTGTAGACGTGTGGCTGAACACTCCGCTGCGGATGCAGGAGGCTTCGGGTACGAGCGGTATGAAAGCTGCAATGAACGGTGTGCTGAATTTCAGTGTATTGGATGGTTGGTGGGTTGAAGGGTATAGAGAGGGAGCCGGGTGGACATTGCCAATGACATCCTTGTTTGATGACGACCGATACCAAAATGAAATGGACAGCGAGATGATATACAACATAATAGAAGAGCAGATTGCTCCGATGTATTATAGCCGTTCGGATAGCGGGACTCCTGATGATTGGATGCGTATGGTCAAACGTAGCATTGCAGATGTAGCTTCGAATTTTACATCTTACAGAATGATTGCTGATTATGAGGAACAATACTATAAACCATTGAGAATCCGAACGGAAGAGTTGAGCCGAAATCGTTATGAGTCGGTACGTTCTTTGGTGAAGTGGAAACATCAGGTCGAAGATTCGTGGCATAAAGTAAAGATACTCTCCGTGTCTCGATTGAATATGAATCGTGCAGTTATAAAAACGGGAGTATGCTATCCGATTGAGGTCGTGGTTGATGTGGGAGATTTGTCAGCAGCAGATGTTGGAGTTGAAATATTATATTCATCTCAGATATCCGAGTCCTCGGAGGTTGATGTACTGACTCATAACGAGTTGATCGTAGCTGGTGTAGATGGTTCAAAAGTTCGATTCAAGTGTGAGATTATTCCTGATAGGACGGGTATATTTGATACGACCATACGTGTTTTTGCTCGGAATTCACGTATTATTCATCGTATGGATTTTCCACTCGTAAAATGGATATAAACAATCAGCAATGCAACTAATTTCCGATAAAACACAAGTTTTTTCGCTTAAATTGTTTTTATCGAAAAAAAAATATAAATTTGCGAGGAATTTATGTGGTATTCTGTTGTGCATTGGCCTTATGAATGCCACTTTCGAGAGACTCTACGTAAAGTAAATATACGCAACTTAAATAAATTTAGTTATGGCAAAACACAATTTTAACGCAGGACCCTGCGTACTTCCAAAGCAGGCTATTGAAGCTGCTATTGAAGCAATTCGCGATTTCGATAACACAGGTATCGGTATCCTCGAAATTTCTCACCGTACACCGGGTTGGGAACGTGTAATGGCTGAAGTTGAACAACTTTGGCGTGACCTTCTGAACATTCCTGAAGAATATGCTATCTTCTTCTTGGGTGGTGGTGCTTCAACACAATTCTTTGAAGTTCCTGCTAACTTGTTGAAAACAAAGGCTGCTTACTTGCAGACAGGTGTTTGGGCTAAGAAAGCTGTTAAGGAAGCTAAATTCTACGGCGAAGTTGAAGTTGTTGCTTCTTCTGAAGACAAAACATACAACTATATTCCGAAGAATTATACTATCCCAACTGATGCAGATTATTTCCACATCACAACTAACAATACAATCTACGGTACTGAAATCCACGAAGATATCGATTCTCCTGTAACTTTGGTTGCAGATATGTCTTCAGATATTATGTCTCGTCCAGTGGATATCAAGAAGTATGGTATGATCTATGGTGGTGCACAGAAAAACGTTGGTCCTGCAGGTGTTACTTTCGTAATCATCCGCAAAGACTTGCTCGGACAATCTGGTCGCAAACTTCAAACAATGGTTGACTACGCAACTCACTATCCAGAAGAAGCTCGTAACCACTCAATGTTCAATACACCTCCAGTATTCCCTATCTTCGTAATGTACCAAACTTTGAAGTGGGTTAAAGAAATCGGTGGTGTTGAAGAAATGTACCGTCGCAATAAAGAAAAAGCTGCTTTGTTGTATGATGAAATCGACCGCAACTCGATGTTCGTAGGTACTGCAGCTAAAGAAGACCGTTCATTGATGAACGTATGTTTCGTAATGGCTCCGGGTAAAGAAGATTTGCAAGACGAGTTTATGGCATTCGCTAAAGAACGTGGTATGGTAGGTATCAAAGGTCACCGTTCAGTAGGTGGTTTCCGTGCATCTATCTACAACGCTTGCCCGAAAGAATCAGTTGAAGCATTGGTTGCTACAATGAAAGAATTCGAAGCATTGCACACAAAATAATTCTGAAATAAATAAAAATAAGGCGATCGGACTTTGGACGGTCGCCTAATTCACAATAAAAAGAGATATAACAATGAAAGTATTGGTTGCAACAGAAAAACCGTTCGCAAAGGCAGCGGTTGATGGAATCAAACAAATCTTGAGCGATGCGAATTTTGAAACCGTAATGCTCGAAAAATATACAGATAAAGCAGAATTGTTGAATGCTGTTGCTGACGTTGACGCTTTGATTATCCGTAGCGATAAAGTTACTCCAGAAGTTGTTGATGCAGCTAAAAATCTGAAAATCGTTGTTCGTGCAGGTGCAGGTTACGATAACGTAGATTTGGCTGCTTGTACAGCTCGCGGTATCGTCGTTATGAACACTCCAGGTCAAAACTCAAACGCAGTTGCTGAGTTGGCTTTGGGTATGATGATCTATATGTCTCGAAATAAATTCACTCCGGGTACAGGTAAAGAAATCAAAGGTAAACGCCTTGGTATCCACGCTTACGGTAACGTAGGTCGCTTGGTGGGGCTGTACGGAAAAGCTTTCGGTATGGAAGTTATCACTTTCGACCCGTATGCAAATCCTGAAGTTTGCCAAAACGACGGAGTGAAGATGGTACAATCTGTTGAAGAACTCTACTCAAATTCAGATTTCGTGTCAGTTCACATTCCAGCAACTCCTGAAACTAAAAAATCATTGAACTACGACTTGTTGTCAAAAATGCCTAAGGGTGCAGCTTTGATTAACACAGCTCGTAAAGAAGTTGTTGATGAAGAAGGCCTTGAAAAAGTATTGGCTGAACGTGCAGACTTTAAATACGCATCAGACGTTGCTCCGGAAAACCTCGCACAATTGATGGAAAAATATCCTGCACAAGTTTTCGCTACAGCTAAGAAAATGGGTGCTGAAACAGCAGAAGCTAATATGAACGCAGGTCTGGCTGCAGCTCGCCAAATCGTTGATTTCTTGGTTAACGGAAATCGCAGATTCCAAGTTAATAAATAGAATATTGAATTGAGCCGTCCAAATAGGGCGGCTTAGCTCTCTAATTATATACACAATTATGGTAAGAATTAAACCGTTTAAGGGGATTCGTCCTCCGAAAGAAATGGCCGCAGAAGTTTCATCTCGTCCTTATGACGTGTTGAACTCTGAAGAAGCTAAGGCTGAAGCAACTGAAAGATCTTTGTATCATATCATTAAGCCAGAAATCGATTTCGAACCTATCGCAGATGAACACTGCCAGGCAGTTTACGACAAGGCTGTCGAAAACTTTAAGAAATGGAAAGCTAATGGTTGGTTGGTGCAAGATAACGAAGAATACTATTATATCTATGCACAAACAATGGAAGGCCGTACTCAGTATGGTCTGGTTGCAGCAAGTTACTTTGAAGATTACCTCTCAGGTGCAATCAAAAAGCACGAATTGACTCGTAAAGAAAAAGAAGATGACCGTATGATTCACGTTCGTATCCAAAATGCAAACGTTGAACCTGTATTCTTTACATACCCTGCAAATGCAGAAATCGATGCAATGGTTGCTGAAGTCGTAAAGGCTGCTCCTGAATATGATTTCGTGTCTGATGAAGGTTTTGGCCACCAATTCTGGGTGATCAAAGATCGTAAGATGATTGACCGTATTACTGAAATCTTTGCTGAAATTCCTGCAATGTATGTTGCTGACGGTCACCACCGTACTGCAGCAGCTGCTCGCGTTGGCGAAGAAAAGAAAGCAGCTAATCCAAACCATACAGGTGACGAAGAATACTGCTTCTTCTTGTCGGTTATCTTCCCAGATAACCAATTGAAGATTATCGATTATAACCGCGTGTTGAAAGATCTGAATGGTTTGACTAAAGAAGAAGTTATCGAAAAACTCGGTAAAAACTTCGACGTTAAAGAAATGGGTACTGAAATTTACCAACCTAGTGGTTTGCATAACTTCTCGATGTACATTGATGGTAAATGGTATAGCTTCACTGCTAAACCAGGTACTTACAATGACAATGACCCGATCGGTGTTCTTGACGTGACTATCTTGTCTAATCTCGTTTTGGACGAAATCTTCGGTATCAAAGACTTGCGTACTGACAAGCGTATCGACTTCGTTGGCGGTATCCGCGGTTTGGGCGAATTGAAACGTCGTGTTGATAGCGGTGAAATGAAGATTGCATTTGCACTCTATCCAGTATCAATGAAACAATTGATCGACATTGCTGACACAGGTAACATTATGCCTCCGAAGACTACTTGGTTTGAACCAAAATTGCGTTCAGGTTTGGTAATCCACTCTTTGGACTAATCGATCTGAAGTAGGTTTATATTTTGCAGAATCTGCCCTCAGTAATGTGGGTGGATTCTGTTTTTTAGAACATTTATGTGGAATTATAGAATATTTGATATCGTATTGATTATTAATTAGTTAATTTTCATTGGTGTAAATAATTGAACAAATATTTGTTTTTTTATAAAAAGTTTATTATCTTGCTTTCGAATCAAAAAACCTAATGCCTATTGAATGACCTCTACTCTGACCAATTATTGAGTAGAAGATGAAACTGAGAAATCTAAATGATGTGGAACTGCTGAGTTTGTATTCAGTGGGGAATGAGGCTGCCATTTCAGAAATTATTGATCGTTACAAGAAACGAGTACACGATTATATAAGGAATATGGTTAAGTCTGAGGCTGTGGCTGATGATATCTTCCAAGAAACTTTCATAAAGATTGTAAAATCACTTAGCGAGAATAAGTATGTCGATAGCGGACGATTGCTCTCGTGGATGTTGCGTATTGCCCACAATCAGGTGATAGATCACTTCCGCAGAACTAAATCCGAAGCAAAGGTGTCGTATGATAATGAGGGAATCAATATCCTAAACAATAAAAATCTGGTCGATTCGAATGTCGAGGATAAGATGGTTGAAGAACAAAAACATTCACTCATACGTCGCTTGGTTGATCGCTTGTCTGAAGAGCAAAAGGAGGTAGTGGTTATGCGTCACTATCTGGGATTGAGTTTCAAGGAGATTGCTGAAAAAACGGGTGTTAGTATTAATACTGCTCTGGGTAGAATGCGTTACGCCCTGATCAATCTGAGAAAAATGATAGAAGAAGAACAACTGATGTTGTGTTAAAAAAATAAAAAATTAGCACAATATTTGTACTGAGCATATCGTTTTATACCTGTAACGTCAAAACAGATATGCTTATGGGTGAAGATGACTATTGTTATTTAACAGAATGTGAGAGGGATAATATGCTGTACTTGAGTGAGGTAATCAAAGACGATTTCGATCTGTTGGCGATTGATATGTTGCTGAAGGAGACGTACAGCAAATTAGGAGAAGAATTGAGTTGAAGATGGGTTGTGTGTGATTTTTAGGGGAGAAACGCCGGAATCTTGTTTAAGGATTTCGGCGTTTCGTTGTTTATTGAGTGTGATCAATAAGGGCAATTATTACTCTTGAGGCACGAGCTTTATGAATAATTCTTTGAGTTGTTCATCAGAGATGGTTGACGGAGAGTCAATCATAACGTCACGACCCGCATTGTTTTTAGGGAATGCGATGAAATCGCGAATCGAGTCTGCTCCTGCAAAGAGTGAACACCAACGGTCGAGACCGAATGCAATACCTCCGTGAGGTGGAGCTCCAAATTTAAACGCGTTCATCAAGAATCCGAATTGAAGTTCAGCCTGTTCTTCAGTGAATCCCAATGTTTTGAACATTTTTTGTTGCAACTCAGCATCGTGGATTCTGATAGAACCACCACCTATTTCTACGCCGTTGCATACGAAATCGTATGCATCTGCGTGTACCTTGCCTGGATCGGTGTCGAGCAGATCAACTTCATCAATTTTCGGCGATGTGAATGGGTGGTGCATCGCGTAGTAGCGTTGAGTTTCGTCGTCCCATTCGAGCAACGGAAAATCTACTACCCACAGAGGTGCAAATTTCTTCGGATCTCTCAATCCCAAACGGCTACCCATTTCAAGACGCAACTGGCATAATGCCGACAGAGTTTGTCGTCGATCCCCTGCCATAATCAGCACAAGGTCGCCAGGCAGTGCTTTACATTGGTCGATGATTGCTCTCAGTTGGTAGTGATTTAAGAATTTGTCGACACTTGATTTTACGGTCCAATCTTCCTCTACGCGAGCATAGATAAGACCTTTTGCACCAATTTGTGGACGTTTTACGAATTCGGTCAGTTGATCTAATTGTTTGCGAGTGTAAGATGCACAACCTCTTGCACATATTCCTCCGACATATTCAGCCGAGTCCATAACTGTAAATCCTGTGTTGCGAACGAGATGTGTAACCTCATTGATTTCCATTCCGAAACGGATATCTGGCTTGTCTGAGCCATAGCGAGCCATTGCATCTTCCCACTTCATTCTTGGGAACTTAGCAGGGAGTTGTACTCCCAGAACTTTGTCAAACATATGTTTGATTAATCCTTCGAAAGTCTCGAGAACATCTTCGCGTTCGACGAATGACATTTCACAATCGACTTGGGTGAATTCCGGTTGACGATCGGCACGCAAGTCCTCATCACGGAAACAACGTACAATCTGGAAGTAGCGGTCGTAACCGGCTACCATCAGCAGTTGCTTGAAGGTTTGTGGAGATTGTGGCAATGCGTAGAATTTTCCAGGATTCAATCTTGATGGTATGATAAAGTCACGAGCACCTTCAGGTGTTGAACTGATCATATATGGAGTTTCGATTTCAAGAAAATTGCGAGAGTCCATATAGTTTCTGATTTCGAATGCCATTTTGTGACGCAATATCATAGCATCTCTCAACGGGGGACGTCTGAGATCGAGATATCGGTAGTGCATTCTCAAGTCGTCACCACCATCAGAATTCTCCTCGATTGTGAATGGCGGAGTTGCAGATGTGTTGAGTATTTTGATTGCTTCAACGACGAGTTCGATGTCGCCTGTTGCGAGTTTTGCATTCTTAG
Source organism: uncultured Rikenellaceae bacterium (assembly GCA_904501625.1). Lineage (GTDB taxonomy): Bacteria > Bacteroidota > Bacteroidia > Bacteroidales > Rikenellaceae > CAJGBR01. The sequence continues at coordinate 3,201 of CAJGBR010000026.1, read as the reverse complement.
ATTGGCGTTCACGTACGGTTCCTGTTACCTGAATAACATACTCGCGTCCCAATGAGGCAGCACATTCTCTTACATCATCGGTTACGGTATTATCGGCTACGGCCTGAGTTATGCCATAACGGTCGCGAATGTCAATAAATGTCATTGCACCGAGTTTACGTACTCGCTGCACCCAGCCTGACAATGTGACATTTTTGCCGGCATCGGCGAGGGTTAGTTCGCCGCAAGTGTGAGTTCTATACATAGTTGTTATCTGTATTTACTATTATCTGAATAACCCACAAAGATAATGATTTAAATGTTTAAGTCTTCGATAATCTGACTTTTTTTTCATCAGAATCATATAGCGTTGTCGTAAAATTATCAATAAGTGTTACCTTTGTGATGAGTAAGAGATGTTTTATGGTTAAATTTACACAAGAAGATGAGCAGTTTATGCGAAAGGCAATAAATTGTGCTCGTGAGGCGTTTAATAAAGGAGAGGTGCCTATAGGGGCGGTTATCGTAGCTGATGGCGGGGCGGTGAGAAAAGAGGGATGTGCTAAGGTTTTGGCTTCGACTTACAACTTGGTGGAGACTCTGTGTGATGCAACGGCACACGCTGAAATGCAGGCGATAACGGCTGCAGCATCAGAACTAGGAGGTAAATATTTAAAAGATTGTACGTTGTATGTTACGGTTGAACCTTGTCCGATGTGTGCGGCTGCGTGCAGGTGGAGTCAGATTGGACGGGTTGTATGGGGTGCTGATGATCCTAAAGGGGGATATAGACGCTACTCAGAAGAGTTGTTACACCCGAAAACTGTTGTGCAAAGTGGTCTGCTTAGTGATGAGTGTTCAGACTTGATGAAAATCTTTTTTCTAAAATTACGTGACTAAAGATTTGAAAATGTATAAATTTTAATTAAATTTGCATTTGTGTTTTTTAAAAAAGTTGCAAATCTAATTTATAAACTACAAACAAATTTACACATATGACTAAGTTAAGAACTCTTTTAATGGCCGTAGTTGCCGTATTCGTTGTTTCGGGCGTATCTGCTCAAACAACAGCTGCCGATGTATTGAAAAAGTTTAACGAGGCTACAGAATTAATCCAACAGTCAAAATTTAACGAAGCAATTGCAAACTTCGAAATCGTTTTACAAAAGGGTGCGTCAATGACTGATGCTCAAGTAGTGCAAGCAGTTACTGAGGCTCGTAAAAAGATGCCGGTTATTCTCGTTGCAAGAGGTAAACAATTGGCTGGTCAGAAGAAATTTGAAGAAGCAATTGGTGTATTCAAGATGGCTCAAAAACGTGCTCAACTCAATAGCGATATGAGATATACTGCTGAAGCAAAGAAATTTATCGTGGCTTGTTATAAATTCCAGGGTAACGACCTGCTCAATGCTGGTAAATCTGCTGAAGCTATCGAAATGTATAAACAAGGGGCTGCAATCGATAAGAACAATACCGAATTGCGTCTGCTGATTGCTCGTTCTTTTGGTGCTATGAATAATTATGCTGAAGCTTCTAATATTCTGAAAGAGGTTATCGCATTGGAAAAACGTCACGACAGATATCGTAAAGATGCTCAGGCTGCGAAACTTATGTTCAATAACTTTATGCTTAAGGGTGCAACTAAATCTGTTGAAGCTAATAAGTATGCAGATGCTATCAAATATCTTGACGAAATCCTGTCTGTTGATGCTAAAGAACCTAAGGCTCACCTGATGAAGGTTCAGATTGCGAACAATATGAAGAAATTTAATGATGTAATCAAATTTGGACCTGTTGCTGCAAATGCTTTGACAGATCCTGCTGAGAAATCATCAGTTAATTTCTTTATGGGTTCGGCTTATGGCGAAATGAAGAATTATGAAAAAGCTATCGAATGTTTCAAGAAGGTAACTGCGGGCGAATATGTAAAACTCGCAAAAGACCAAATTGCTGAATTGAGCAAATAATAGCTGATTTTTTCTAAAAAAGGGCGTCTATCAAATCAGATAGATGCCCCTTTTTTGTCTTAATGGTTGTTATTTATCGGCGAAATGTGGCTTTGAGTCGATGAATCGGAATGTTATTTGCTTGAATTGAAAATAATTATTTATCTTTGTGCAGTAAATAACACGTGAATATATGAAACAGTTGCAATGTATAATAGTTGATAATAATTCTCAGTCGAATGATTTGTTGCGTTCATATTGTGAGAGGGTGCCATATGTCAATCTGCAACGTACATTTGAATGTGGATTTGATGTGATAGATTATCTTAATTCGACGACTGTTGATTTATTGATATGCCGACTTGAACTGCCTGATATAAACGGGTTGGAACTCGTGGCGAGTCTGAAGAATTGCCCTGAGGTGATATTTGTCGCAGAGAGTGGAATTGTTGCTCTGGAGGCGTATAATCTCGGAGCTGTAGATTTTCTGGTTGATGTGGGATTTGCAAGATTCCTCAAAGCTGTTAATAAAGCGTGGAGACTGTTTGCTACCGAAACGGCCCCGTCGGTGGAGATTCAAAATCAGACAACTTGTGTCGATGGACAGATGTTTGTGAAGTCTGGAAGTCGAATCGTGAGAATCTCTTGTGGCGATATATTGGCAATCGAGGGATATGGCGATTATATAAAAATTCATACTACGACTCAGGGTGTCGTTTATTCGCCGTGGGGTATCCGGGTTCTGGAGTCGAAATTGCCATCAGAAAATTTTGTTCGTGTTCACAGGTCTTACATAGTGGCGATAGATAAAATCGAAGAGATTGAACACAAGCGTATTAAAATAGGCCAGATGAGAATTCCGATTGGTGAGACCTTTGCCAAGAGGTTTTTTGAGTATATTGATATTTAATTACAAAAATAAAAGGGAGCAATTGGTTTAATTAACGGCTCCCTTTTATTAGATTTCTTTGCAGTTTCTTACTCGTTTTCGGCTAAGATTTCTTTAGCCTTGTTCAAGATTGAGTCATCGTCGATAGTAACAGCTCCACCATCAGGACCCTCTTCAAAATGGATTCCAGCAACTTCACCACTTTTATAATTACTTGCTCCGAAATAGTTTCGGACTGTTTCTACGTTAAGATTCAAATCGTCAGCGATGCGTTGCATACTGCCTGACGGCAATTGGTCTTTAATTCGACGCAATTCGTTAAATGTCATTATTACTGCCATAACCAATAAGGTTTAGAATTAAAACATATTTATAGATAAATACTCT
>CAJGBR010000025.1 GCA_904501625.1 uncultured Rikenellaceae bacterium | reverse complement strand
TAAAAACAAAAGGTTGTTACGAATTAACGTAACAGCCTTTTTATTGTGGACCCAGAGGGGCATGATCCCACGACCTTCGGATTATGAGTCCGCTGCTCTAACCAACTGAGCTATGGGTCCTGCGTCTTTCGCGTCTGCAAAGGTACTATTTTTAATCTTAAAAACAAATTTATTATTATTTTTTTTCGCTGAGGCTCAACACGGTTGATTTCGAATTCAGCACCTGATTGAAATCGCCCAATACATTCATATAGTTTATGAATGCTTCATATGGTGTACCATACGGATTACTATCTGTCAGATCCAATGACATCGGCCGGAAATTATCAACCGATTGTAACAGTCGCCAAGCATTAGTCAGATTCACATTATTCAGACTTTTTACGCGATCTCGCAGATTATATATCTGATTTATGGCCTCTCTCTGAAGTTCATTCTGAGCCCAATCTGACAATCCTCCCTCGGAGGCAATCTTCAAGATATGTTCGGCTTTCAATCTGCCAACAATCTCTCGCGGAACAGACAATGCTACCTCCTCGTTGTTCATTAATCGGTTTATCGCATCTTCAAACTCTGCCACATTTGAATTATTAATATCTTCTCCGAATATTGTAGTGCAGAACAAATCGCCTTGCGACCTATTTATCCATCTGTTCAGGGAATCAAAATTCTGCCAGGTCGAATAGGACAATAGCTTGGTTTTCGGATGTTTAGAATTGAAATGCAGAGTATCACTTTGCACTCCTCCAACCAACATTGCCGTAAATCCCATCTGTGACACCCACCGTCCAATGGTCGGAGTATATATCAAGTCTGTATTGCGGAATGTCGTCGCCTTCACTGACAAAATTTCGTCAAGCAATTGCCTGTAATTATCGACCTGTGTCTGAAACTCCTTGTAGTCGAACAACGAACTCAATGTATGATGGTGAGTCTCGGCAATCCATTCAATCTGTCTGAATTGTGCAAGGTGACATAGTTGGTCAATCATCAACGGAGAGTATTCGCGTAACTGCTCCAAGGCGGCTCCAGATATCGAAATCGAGATTGCAAATTTACTGCCACGGGTTTCTACCAGACGTTCTATCAGTTTGATCGCAGGAGTATAATTCGACACTACGGCACGCTGCATCTCTCTACGATTCTGATTATCATCGAGATAGAAATGGTCGTATCCCATTTGAAAGAATCTATATCGTTTCAATCTCAACGGCTGATGAATTCTCAGACAAATACAAACATTTTTCATAATCGGCTAAATTTTTGGGCATATAAATTTCTATATATCTCCACAAGATTTCGTGCAGCATCATTCCACCTCAGAGAATCAACCTCTCTACGACCATTCTCCACCACGATTCTTGCTGCAGGACGGTACTTCAATAATCCAAAAATTGCGTCGGCAATGGCATCTGTATCCCAGAAATCTACCTTTATTGCGTGTTTAAGAATTTCTGCCACCCCCGACTGTTTTGATATAATAACCGGAACATTCTCACGCATAGCTTCAAGTGGCGAGATTCCGAATGGTTCCGACACACTTGGCATTACATACACATCACTGCGAGCCAACATTCTACGCACTTCATCGCCTTTCAGAAACCCGGGGAAATGAAATCTATCCGACAACCCCAAGGCTGCAACACGACGTACCGACCTTAAATATAAATCTCCACTTCCGGCCATTACAAATTTGACATTGTCAACTCGTTTCAGCACCTTAGCTGCAGCATCTATAAAATAATCGGGACCCTTCTGATAGGTAATTCTGCCCAGATAGGTCACCGTCTGCATATCCAAATCACGTTCTACCACGATGTTCCTGTTCTCGGGTATTACGGCATTATGTACAACAACGACCTTCTCCGGAGCAATTCCATATTTGTCGACAACGATAGACTTTGTCAGATTGCTCACCGTAACCACTCTGTCTGCAGCCTTCATTCCCATCTGCTCGATTCTGAACACCTGAGGATTGACATTTGCTCCGCTTCGGTCAAACTCCGTAGCGTGTACGTGTACAACCAACGGTTTACCCGAAATCTGTTTTGCTAAAATTCCTGCTTGATAGGTCAGCCAATCGTGTGCGTGAATTATATCGAACTGCTCGCTAATATCGCGTGCAAGTTGCATTGCCACCACTGCATAACGTTCAACCTCTTCTATCAAGTTCGCCCCATATTTACCTGAGAAATTGTATGTCCCTCCGTTGAACTGAGAATGTAGTCTGACTCCACGAGCAAACTCTTCTGGTGTTACATAAGGCACAATCGGTGAATCGAGTTCAATAATCTGAGGCTGCAGATTCTCAACGATCCGAGAATCTACGCTGATCGAAGATGCATCTATAACCCGAACATCTGAATCTGATTCACCTCCGAATGTCTTGGGGATAACCATTATAACCTTCACATCGTTTTCAGCCAGACCGTGAGTCAATCCGTAACAGGCTGTTCCGAGTCCTCCGGTTATATGCGGGGGAAACTCCCAACCAAACATCAATACTCTCATAATCTATCTTTTGACATTAGACTCAATCATTTGCATTATCTCCAAGACGGCAGCGACACTCCACGCCTGCGAAATTGCGCCACGTTGGTAGTGAGGCCAATCACCATCATATATTTCGGGCAGCGAAGCCAATCCGTAACTATTTATGTCGTTCGCAAAATTTTCAACAATTCTGCGAGCTTCTCCAACAAAGTCTGCTCCGTAGATTCTGAATCCAACCCGCACGTAATGTTCCAGCAACCAAACCCATACCGTACCATTATGGTAAGCTGCATCTCTCGTAGGCTGATCACCCGAATAGACCCCTTTGTACAATGGATTATCTGCGGATAACGACCTCAATCCCTTGGGAGTTAACAATTTGTCAGTAACCACTCTGAATACCGACTCTGTCTGAGAATCGGTCAACATCGTGTAGGGCAGAGATGCTGCAATAATCATATTTGGTCTGATGAAAGTATTTGATTCCGAATCGTTGACAAAATCACACAAGTAGCCCCGTTTATCCGACCAGAAATTTTCCATAAAACTCTTCTTGACCTTTGCACATAGAGCCTTCAGTCGATGTGAGAATTTATACTCCCGATGCAGTGCAGCTTTGTCCATAGTAAAGCACAACGCATTATACCATAGAGCATTAATTTCAACAGCATATCCATTACGTGGCGTTACCGGCACCCCGTCTACCACAGCGTCCATCCAGGTCAAAGAATTGTTCCGAGAGGTGGTTTCAATCAATCCGTTATCACTCATTTTGATTGTCTGATCATCTGTTCCTCGAATATAACATTCAATGATGGTTTTCATTACACCAGAGTACAAACGCCATACCGAAGGTGTATTCAACTGCTGTTCAAATCGCTGCAAAGCATAGAAAAACCACAACGGTGCATCTGCACTATTATATGCCGTTGCTGTATTGGGGAATAATCCGTTCCGCATCTTTGCAACCATCGAATCAATCACCTTGGTGTATGTCTCTACATCATCATACGGCAACACCCCTCTCAGCGAAATAAAGGTATCCCTACCCCAACTGTCAAACCAGGGAAATCCTGCTATAATCTCAGTTTTGTCATCTTTAGTTGCGACGAATTGTTCGGCTGAATATCTCAGACAACCGATAAAATCCTCGGTATAATTTTTACGTTTGCAGTCTTGATTGAATGTCTGTTCTAACAATGCGATCTCCTCACATCGGGTACTGCACGAGAAGATGACCGACTCACCCTGATACATCGGAATAGAAAAACACCCACAACAAAACAGATCCTCCTGCCACTGGTAACCACGCTGCCGTTCCTGCTCATAAGAAACATTCTCAATCCAGCAAGGTTCGTAAGTGTAGACCGACTTCAGGTTTGTCTGCATATACAGAGTCGGGAAACCAGGATACAATCGGCACTTCACACCGAAGACTATCGGATAATAACCCGTATCGGCAAATATATTACGGTGAGTCAGTTCGTGAGAGTTGCGAAATGCGAGCAGGGGTCTAATCTTAAAATGAATATGATTTTCAGCTCGTATTAGTGTGTATCTGATCATTAAAGAATCACAGTTCTCCAATTTCAGCAGTTCCTTTTTCAGGACAAACTCGTCACATTCGAAAGTTATCGTCGGAATCGGGAAATACTCAAATCCGACAATATATTTACAACCATCAAGATTCTTACTCTCAGAAAACAGAGTTGATAGTTCAAAAGTTTTGTCTGCCAATTCGACACTCTCAATCAACATTGACAACAATACGTGACGTTGTCCTCCGAACTGCTCAATTGGTGAGACCATTAGTCCGTGATACTTTCGAGTGTTGCACCCACAGAGTGTAGTAGATGTATAACCACCTCTGCCGTTTGTCAGCAGTATTTCCCTTTCAAGATTGTAATCAATTGAATTTAAAAGTTCTTTATCAAAACAGAGCATAATTCTTTTACGATAATAATCGAAAAGAATCAGCAATTACTCTGCCAAACAGAGCGAAGATCAATATGTATAATGCTTGAATAAAGAGAATAAAAAAAGGGTAAGCTACTTGCATCGCACCGCTCAACCATCATACCTTTGCTGCCTTCCGACCCTGGAGGAGTAGACAGGAGCTGGTCGTACAAGACTTACCCGATGCAAAAGTAGTGTTTTTTTTCCATTCACAAAAGTTTTTACTGAATTTTTATTAAATTTGCAATTTAACACCAGAAATTGATTAGATGGCTATAAACAAAAAATATATCCGAATCGGACTGATTGCAATTGCGGCAATCTTCGCAATGTCGGCTTATATAGGTTTAAAAGTCTACAGATACGCATTCGGTAGCGATATTGCAAAGACGGGGATCGCATATATTCCGAGTGACGTTAAAAGTATGTCTTTAGGGGAGATTTTCCCCGATTCAATATTCAAGAATCCACGATATGCCCACAAAATGTGGGAAACCTATAATCCAGAGGGCTCAGTTCGCAGCGGATATTATGTAATCCCTCAAGGATTGAGTCTACGCAAAACATTCAATATTCTTCGTGCAGGATTACAGACTCCCGTCAAGGTGGTATTAAACCCTGTACGAACTATTGATCGTCTTGCAGGTATGGTTTCACGATTTATCGAAATAGATTCGGCTCGTTTGTATGCAAAACTCTCTGATCCGCTGACAGCAGAACACTACGGATTCACACCCGAAACCTTCATCGGGATGTTTCTTCCTGACACTTATGAGTTCTATTGGAATGTCTCTATCGATAGTTTCCTGAACAAAATGCAACGCCAATACGAATTGTTCTGGACCCAGAATCGTCGAGACAAAGCCAAATCACTGAAGATGTCCATCAACGAAATCTTAACCCTCGCTTCGATAGTTGATGAAGAATCAAATATTGCCGATGATATGCGACTTATTGCCGGAGTATACCTCAACCGATTGAGAATCGGGATGCCCCTTCAAGCCGATCCGACAGTACGTTTTTCCGTTGGCGACTTCTCACTGAAAAGAATACTTAAACGTCACACCGAAATTATCTCACCATATAATACCTACCTCAATATAGGACTTCCACCGGGTCCGATATGCATTCCGTCAAAGGTTGCAATTGATGCCGTATTGAATTACGAGAAGAGTGATTATCTCTATTTTTGTGCGAGTGACGACTTCTCTGGACGACACAAATTTGCACGTTCACTCAGAGAACATAACCGTAATGCGGCAGCCTACCAGAGGGCACTAAACAGAGCCGGAATTCGTTAATACTAAAAAACAATATAAACTCTAAATTTTGTACATTATGGAAAAGACAAAAGCATTTATCGACGCAAATCGCGAACGTTTTCTCGAAGAATTGTTCGAGCTATTACGTATACCATCAATCAGTGCAGAGTCAAAATACAAACCTGATATGGAACGTTGTGCCCAGAAGTGGTGCGAACTGATTCTTAAAGCAGGTGCAAACCGTGCAGAGGTTATGCCGACTGATGGCAATCCCGTAGTATACGGCGAAAAGATTATCAATCCGACACTGCCGACCGTATTGGTTTACGGCCACTATGATGTTATGCCTGTTGACCCTGTTGAATTATGGCACACTGACCCATTCGAACCAGTTGTAAAAGATGGTCGCATCTGGGGTCGTGGAGCAGACGACGATAAAGGTCAGTCATTTATGCACGCTAAAGCTTTCGAAGCTATGTTGGCTAACGGCACATTGCCTTGCAACGTGAAATTTATGCTCGAAGGTGAAGAAGAAATCGGATCTCCGAGTCTTGGCAAATGGTGTGCAGACAACAAAGAAATGTTGAAAGCAGATATTATTCTCGTATCAGATACAAGTATGATTGGTATGGAAACACCATCAATCACTTGCGGTCTGCGAGGATTGTGTTATATGGAAGTTGAAGTTATCGGTCCGAATAAAGACCTTCACTCAGGATTGTTCGGCGGTGCAGTAGCAAACCCTGCTAACGTTTTGACTAAATTAGTAGCTTCTCTTACAGACGAAGAAGGACGTGTTACAATTCCGGGATTCTATGATGATGTACGAGTTCTCTCACAAGAAGAACGCGAAGCAATCGGAGAAACTCCGTTCTGCATCGAACGCTACAAAAAGAACCTTGACATCGAAGAGGTTCAGGGTGAAGCCGGTTACTCGACAATCGAACGTACAGGTATCCGTCCGTCACTCGACGTAAACGGCATCTGGGGCGGTTACATTGCAGAAGGAACCAAAACTGTAATTCCTTCAAAAGCAAGTGCAAAAATCTCTATGCGTTTGGTACCGAATCAAGACTACGAAAAGATCGCAGTATTGTTCGAAAAACATTTCCGTGCAATCGCTCCGAAGTCAGTTAAGGTTAATGTAAAATATCTGCACGGCGGTTACCCATACGTATCACCAACAGATATGCCGGCATACAAAGCTGCATCAAAAGCTTTTGAACAAACATTTGGCAAGACTCCAATTCCATTCTACTCAGGCGGTAGTATTCCAATCATCAGTACTTTCGAGAAAGTTCTGGGTCTGAAATCTATTTTGATGGGCTTCGGATTGGACATTGATGCAATCCACTCACCAAACGAAAGTTACGGAGTTGAAAACTTCTACAAAGGAATCGAAACTATCACTTGGTTCTATCAGTATTTCGCACAACAGCCTCGCTAATAATTAGCAACTGTTGCATAACAAACGAGCCTGTCACTTAATGGTGACAGGCTCGTTTTTATTTGTCAGCCGATAATAAATTTGTATCTTTGCAACCAACCATAAACATATCAAATAAATAACTAAATATGAGACGAATATTATATATCGGATTACTTCTCTGCTGCGTGACAACTTCGGCAATGGCTCAGAAAGATGTGATTAAAAGAATCATCGAAATCGGCCAAACCGATAATCAGGTGATGGACCACCTCGATGTGCTGTGCAACCGAATCGGAGGTCGCGTCATCGGGTCAAATGCCTACGATAACGCCGTACAATGGGTAGCATCAAAGTTCAGCGAATGGGGACTCGAAGTGGAAATTCAAGAGGCCGGGACTCTTCCCGTAGGATTCAATCGTGGACCCTGGTTCGGACGTATGTTAGGCGAAAAGAATATGCAACTGCACTTCGTAACTCCATCATATACCGTAGGAACAAAGGGTGTACAACGAGGACACGTACTGATTGAGCCTATGTCACAGGGCGAATTCGACCAGATGAAGAGTCGTCTTAAGGGAGCCTGGGTGCTTGTCAACGGCACCAGCAATGGGTTTGCCATTGACCGTTCAAGCAAAGGCGATTCTATCCGCAAAAGCATCCTCATAAAAAATGATAGCATTAGAAAGATTAACAGACAAATTACTGCCGAAAATCGAAAAAACAACACCAATAAACCTTTGTTACCACTGATTACTGATGTTCCAGCACTATTTTACAAAGAGATGTGCGAGGCCGGTGTTTTGGGATTCATTCAATCGGCACGTGTACCGCTTCAGGCTCATTACGACAGAACCATTCTGACCGACTCGACATTCACATTCGACAATTTACCAAAGGCGTGCGATATCAAACTCGACGAACATCAGTTCGCAATAATAAAAGAGATGGCAAAGGAACGTCATACGTTCTTCTTGGAATTCGAAATCCGCAACCATTTCAGAATGGGCCCCGTAAAATACCACAATGTCATCGGTAAAATCAAAGGCACAAAATACCCTGATGAATATGTAATGGCAAGTGCCCATCTTGATGCCTACGATGTGGGAGCAGGAGCAATTGACTGTGGTGCCGGAATGACATCTGTCATCGAAGCTGCCCGACTCGTGAAAAAATCAGGAGCCAAACCAAAACGTACAATGATATTCTTTGCCTTCGCAGGTGAGGAATTCGGACTGCTCGGAGCTCAGGCTTGGGTCAAAGCAAATAAAGACAAACTTAAAGGTATCTCAAATCTGTTCAATCGAGATGGAGGGCCGCTGCCTCCTGTGGGAATCCGCGTACCCAAAGCAATGTACAAGGACTTCGTAGAGATTTGCAAACCCATAAACGACATCAATCCAGATTTCCCATTCGAGGTAAAAGAGGTTGGACCATTCAAACAAACAAAAAAACTCTGGGGAACAGATGCTTCGGTCTTCGAAATAGAGGGAGTACCCGTAATACCACTCGACGAAAAAGATGTCAAGGGATACGATTTCAACTACCGAGAGACCTACCATAGCGAACGTGATACGTACAACAAGAGTATCCCTGAATATCAGAAACACGCAGCAACGGTTATTGCAGTAATCACGCTGGGAGTAGCCAATCTTGACCATCAGTTATCTCGTGAAGGACTCTACGAATAATTCATCACACACCAAAATAAAAACAGCCTGACTGCATCGTCAGGCTGTTTTTTTCAGACAATTTATCAGAACTACTCCAAACAAGAGGATTTAGAATAGAAATCCCACACTAAACAACAATTGATAATCCTTCTTCGGAGTCACAGTCTTTGTAACTCCCTTCCTTGAGAATGTATACTCAGACTTTTCCGTCAAAGCGGCATAACGTGCCTCAAGAATCATATTTCCGAGTTTAATGCCTGCTCCGATTTGGTAACCAACCGGAATCTTCTTTGATTTAATTTTCACTCCCAGATGGTTGATTGAAGTCTCTTCGTTCGAAGTCAGATTAAACACCGGCCCCGCATTGAGTTTCAAAAAACCGATATTGAAACCTACAAGCAGCGGAATCTGAAGCGATGTTCTAGAGTAACTCAACTTTAGACTACCCGGAGTCGATTGCGTGACATTAAACTTAGAGGATATCGTATTGAACTGCAATTCTGGCTGAATGAACAAAAAACCCGGAATCTGCATATTCAATACAATGGCCGCGTGAAAATCAATTGCATCAGCAGGATTTGTTGCAATTGTCAATCCACTTAACGACACCGGATCGAATCTCACTTCTGACAATCCGGCACCTGCTCGGAACCCGACTCTGGTCTGTGCCGAGAGTGTAGTAGCCAATAAGGTGACTGCTACAACGGTTAAAATCTTTTTCATAACTTTAAGGTATTAAAGGTTAAATCGGGACAAAATGTCTCGACTATGTCAAACCAGAAAAATTATGATAACCGTATCAGAGCAATGGACTCAACAACCTAGCAAATGATTCGCCAATAGATTTGATCATCGGGCGATTATTCCAGCTCTTCGAATCGACCTGTTTGCAATGGGTCAAATCATCAAAGAATGTTTGTTCGAGAGTTTCGGTCAATTCGTTGTTGTACATAATGGCCGAGACTTCGAAATTATCCTCAAAACTGCGGATATCCATATTCGCAGTTCCGACAGAACAGAACTGCCCATCAATCATCAGCACTTTCGAGTGGTTGAAACCTCCTTGATAAAGATACACCTTGACCTTTGCATCAAGCAAATCACTGATATATGAACGTGTCGCCCACAGAGCAAGTTTCGAATCGGATCTTGCGGGCAATATAATCCTAACATCTATTCCACTCAACGATGCAACCTTAATTGCAGTAAGTAATGATTCGGGTGGAATAAAATATGGAGTCGATATGTATATATGCTTCTGGGCCCGAGTTATGGCAGCAAAAAATGCCTGCAGAATCGAGGCCCAATCGCTATCGGGGCCCGATGTGGCAATCTGAACAAGAGCCTGATTCTTGATATCCGACTCACAGAAATATTTTTTCTGATCGGCCAATCGCTGCCCACTCACAAAATACCAATCTGTCAGGAAGATTACCTGTAACGAGGTCACAGCATCACCCTCCAACATCAGATGGGTGTCTCGCCAACGTCCCCATTTTGTACCCGAGATATATCTTTGTGCAATATTTACACCGCCAGTAAATGCAATCTTACCATCAACGACAATAATTTTGCGGTGATTTCGGTAGTTTACCTTGCTCGACAACCACGGAAATACAACGGGAAGAAAACATCTGATTTGCACCCCTGCATCTTTAAGCCTTTGCAGATAGACACGACTCAAACCCCAGCATCCGACATCATCATATATCAGTCTGACCTCTACCCCTGCACGAGCTTTTGCCTCGAGCACCTCGGCAACGGACTGTCCGATACGGTCATCACTTATGATATAATACTCCAAATGTATTGATGATTCAGCACGTGAAAGAACGTCAAGTATATGATCAAACGTTTCTTCACCATCTTCAAGAATTTTGATTCGGTTTCTGATAGTTAGCAGCGCTTTGTTCGAGTTCAGCAGCAGAGTAATAATGTCCAGATTTTCAGCAATCTCTTTTCGTTGCAACAGACTGTCTGATGATACCAATGCCAATTGGCTCTGAATATTAGCCTTCTGAATCTGCTGTAAATCCGACAACCCTTTACGGCTAAAGATTTTTTCTCGCCGGTGATTTCGTCCTAACAGTATGTAACTCAATATACCCACAACAGGTATGACAGCAACAACCGTAATCCATATCAAGGCCTTCATTGGTTCGCGTTTGTCATACACAATTGTAAGGATTGTTCCGATAACAATTATCAGATATATCGCATACAGAACAAATTTCAATTGGGTTATCAGCATAATTCTCAAGGTTTAAACAACCTATAATTTCACTTCGAAGGGTCTACAAATATATATATTTTCAATCAGAAAATATCACAATTCGTGCCATATTTCGCCATTTTCGACAAATTATCAACTATAATTGAAAAGTTTTTTTGCAATAATTTATTTTTATTTCAGAAAAATCGTAACTTCGTAGTTTAAAATGTCAAAGTTTAATTTCGAGGTTAATGTATAACTACCCGAAAATTAAGACTCTAAAACAGAAACTTATGAGTGAATTCATTTATCAAGACCCATATCCAGTGGGTGAAGACAAAACCGAATATCGGTTACTTTCAAAAGACTTTGTAGAATTGGTCGAATTTGATGGTCGCAAAGTTTTAAAGGTCGCTCCGGAAGGACTCGAATTGTTGTCAATATCAGCATTTAATGATGTATCGTTCTATCTCAGATCGGCTCACCTTCAGAAACTCAGAAACATTCTTGAAGATCCAGAAGCATCGGATAACGACAAATTCGTGGCATACACGATGTTGAGAAATCAGGTTGTATCGGCTCGCGGCAAATTGCCAACTTGCCAGGATACAGGTACTGCCATAGTTATCGGACAAAAAGGTGAAGATGTTTATACCGGAGTCAACGATCGTGAATGGCTCTCAAGAGGTGTATACGAAACATACCGCAATTGTAATCTCCGCTACTCACAAGTTGTGCCAATGACAATGCTTGATGAACACAATAGCGGTACAAATCTGCCTGCACAGATTGACCTCTACGCGACTCAAGGCAACGAGTACCACTTCTTGTTTATGACAAAAGGTGGCGGTTCTGCAAACAAGACATTCCTCTATCAGCAGACAAAAGCACTGCTGACAGAAGAAAATCTCACAAAATTCATAACAGAACACATCAAAGATCTGGGCACATCGGCTTGTCCTCCGTACCACTTAGCAGTAGTTATCGGCGGCACTTCTGCAGAAGCTAACCTTACTACCGTTAAGAAAGCATCAGCAGGTTACTATGACAATCTCCCGACTTCGGGCAACGAAGGTGGTCGTGCATTCCGCGACCTGGAATGGGAAAAGAAAATCGAAGACATCTGCCGCAAGAGTGGTGTAGGTGCTCAATTTGGTGGCAAATATTTGGTTCACGACGTGAGAGTAATCCGTCTGCCACGCCACGCAGCATCTTGTCCTGTAGGCATCGGTGTTAGCTGTAGTGCTGACCGCAACATCAAAGGTAAGATTACTCCTGAAGGTATATTCCTCGAACAACTGGAGTTTGAACCGATTAAATATTTGCCGAAAGAGGCTCTTGAAATGACTCCTGCCGTAGACATCGACCTTGATGAAGGTATGGATAAAGTTCGCGAAACTCTGTCTAAGTACCCCATTAAGACACGTCTTAATCTGAAAGGGACCCTCATCGTAGCACGCGACATCGCACACGCTAAAATTAAAGAGATGATTGACCGAGGCGAACCGATGCCAGAATACTTCAAGAACCACCCAATTTACTACGCAGGTCCGGCCAAGACTCCGGAGGGAATGCCATCAGGCAGCTTTGGCCCAACTACAGCAGGTCGTATGGACCCGTACGTAAACGACTTCCAATCGCTGGGTGGATCAATGGTAATGGTTGCAAAGGGTAACCGTTCTAAAGCAGTTACCGATGCTTGTAAGGCTCACGGAGGATTCTACCTGGGTTCAATTGGCGGACCAGCTGCAATTCTGGCCCAAGACAGCATCAAGAGTGTCGAAGTTGTTGACTTCCCTGAACTCGGAATGGAAGCAGTACGCAAGATTCGCGTAGAAAACTTCCCGGCATTCATTATTGTCGATGATAAAGGAAATGACTTCTTTGCTCAATTGTAGAAGATTGAGTCTCTGAATAAAACAACAAACAGTCTGCCCCAAAAGAGCAGACTGTTGTTATTTTCTCATAAATTAAAATCTATCCCAACAGAGTTTCGACAAACGCATCACGATCGAAAACCTGCAACTGGTCGATGCCTTCGCCCACACCTATGTATACAACAGGAATTTTAAATTGATCGCTGATACCCAACACCACTCCTCCACGAGCTGTTCCGTCGAGTTTAGTTACAGCCAACGAGGTTACGTGCGTAGCCTGTGTAAATTGACGTGCCTGCTCAAAGGCATTCTGTCCAGTTGAGCCATCCAATACCAACATCACCTGATGGGGTGTATCGGGTACGACCTTCTGCATCACATTACGAATTTTAGTCAATTCGTTCATAAGATTAATCTTATTGTGCAAACGCCCTGCAGTATCAATCAAAACAACATCTGCACCATTTGCTTTTGCCGATGAGAGTGTATCATATGCCACTGATGCTGGATCAGAACCCATTTGCTGTCTTACCAAAGTTGCCCCTGAACGGTCAGCCCAAACTTGCAACTGGTCGATCGCTGCAGCTCGGAACGTATCCGCAGCTCCGATATAAACCTTCTTGCCATCAGCAACAAGACGTGCAGCCAACTTGCCAATTGTCGTTGTTTTACCCACACCATTAACTCCGACCACCATAACCACATAGGGTTTATGTGCATCAAAATCAAATCCAAGTGAAGTAAGTTCTGTCTTATTTTCGGCGAGCATAGATGCAGTTTCTTCTCTCAATATTGCATTCAACTCGGTTGTATTAAGATATTTATCTCTAGACACACGTTTTTCGATGCGTTCAATAATTCTTCGTGTAGTATCTACACCGACATCTGAAGTTATCAATGCCTCTTCGAGATTATCCAACACTTCGTCATCGACTTTCGATTTTCCTGCTATTGCACGACCGATTTTCGAAAAGATACTTTGTTTGCTCTTTTCGAGTCCGCTATTTAGATTTTGACGATCTTGTTCCTGAGATTTTTTATCTTTCGAGAAGAAACTAAATATACCCATAAGTATTTAAAATTGAAAAATATAACCGAACAAAAATACAAAAAGCCTTTTAATTAAAAAAGGCTTTTTGTATTAAGATGCGGAAAAACGACTATTTCTTAGCGAAAAAATCTTTAACCTCTTCGTTAGCTACGATCTCTTCTTTGAAAGCGTAAGCACCGGTTTTTTCCGATTTCACCATCTTAATACACTTGGTAAATGCTTTGCCATTACCAGTTTTCAGTGTTGCGACTACTTTCTTTGCCATGACTTACAATTATTTAATTTCACGGTGAACAGTTACTCGCTTCAGATAAGGATTGTATTTTTTACGTTCCAATCTGTCTGGAGTATTCTTCTTGTTTTTTGTTGTGATGTACCTTGAGATTCCTGGCACACCGCTTTCCTTTTGTTCGGTGCATTCGAGAATGACCTGAACACGATTACCTTTCTTTGCCATCGCTCTTAGTAGATTTTAGCAGGAGCCTTTGCTTCTTTCAATGCAGTTACAAGACCCTTTTTGTTAATAGTTCTCATACCAGCCGCAGATACTTTCAGTGTAATCCAACGACCTTCTTCCTCAAGGAAGTAACGTTTCGTTCTCAAATTCGGACTGAAACGTCTTTTGGTTTTAACGTTTGAGTGAGAAACATTGTGTCCACCCATCGCCGTTTTACCAGTGATTTCGCAGATTTTCATTTCGTTCAGTTATTTCCGTTAATACAAAATAGGCCACAAAGGTAGTCTTTTTTCCTCATTCCGCAAAATTTTTCAACATTTTTTATCACAGACCTGCTGAAAATGAACTATTAATCAATTGTTCTACGAGTTCTGGTGTACCCTCTGCTGATCGTTTTTTTATATGTGTCAGAGGATTTCTTACTCCCACCAGTTTCGGGTCACCCGGATCTACCAGCCACACAGGCACCTTGGGATCAACATAAAACAACAGCGAAGCTGCAGGATATACTGCGAGCGAAGTTCCGATTACGACCATCAGATCTGCCTCTCGGGCAATCTTTGCCGCCTGATCAAACATCGGAACAGACTCTCCAAAAAATACAATATATGGTCTGAGCAACGATCCATCAGGATGACGTGCATCAAGTTTCTGCTCCCATCCCTCAAATGGCACTGCATCTTCAGTGTTTCTCGAACTGCACAACTTACGCAGCTCTCCGTGCAGATGTGTCACTCGAGTCGAACCAGCTCGTTCGTGCAAATCGTCAACATTTTGTGTTATGACATAAGTTTCGAAATATTTTTCAAGCTCAGCAACAGCATAATGTCCTGCATTGGGTTTGGCCGCCAATGCATCACGACGTCGCTGGTTATAAAAATCTATCACGTCAGCCCTGTTATGCACCAAAGCCTCAGGAGTACAAATATCCTCAACACGTCGATTCATCCACAATCCGTCAGAATCGCGAAACGTACTCAGTCCGCTATCGGCAGACATACCTGCACCCGTAAATACCACAAGTTTTTTCATTCGGATAAATATTTATTTCAGAATTGATTGCTGTTCTGGTTGCAATCTGTGCAACAAAGATATAAAATTGAATGAAAGATTCTGCTTTAACCGAGAAAATTTTCATATCTTTGCAAAAAATTTTATATAATGGAGGAAAATTCCTTGCTGTCAAGACTCGACGGCATTAAATTGAAATACGAAGAGATAGGCCAACAAATGACCGATCCTCAGATAATTGCAAACGGAAAACGTTTTGCTCAACTTGGTCGTGAATACCGAGAACTCGAACCGCTGGTCGCTGCTAGCGACAAGTATCGCACACTCTCTAACCACTTGGCCGAAGCCAAAGAGATCCTCGCTGTGGAAAAAGACGAGGAGATGAGAGAGATGGCAAAAATCGAAATCGACGAAATCGAACCAAAACTCGCAGAACTCGAAGACGAAATCAAATTGTTGTTGATTCCTGCCGATCCGCAAGATGCCAAGAATGCTATTCTCGAGATCCGTGCAGGTACGGGAGGTGATGAAGCTGCAATTTTCGCGGGTGACCTATTCAGAATGTACCAAAAATACATCGAGAAAAAGGGCTGGAAATATGAAATCAACAACGAAAGTCCCGGAACATCAGGAGGTTACAAGGAAATCGTTGTCAAAATTACCGGTAACGGCGTGTATGGTGTTATGAAATACGAATCGGGTGTGCATCGTGTTCAACGCGTTCCTCAAACTGAAACGCAAGGTCGTGTGCATACATCTGCTGCATCGGTGGCTGTGCTGCCCGAAGCCGAAGAATTCGATATCGACCTGCGAATGGAAGATATCCGCAAGGATACGTTCTGTGCATCAGGTCCGGGTGGACAAAGTGTCAATACTACCTACTCGGCAATCCGCTTGACTCACATCCCTTCTGGAATCGTGGTACAATGCCAAGACCAAAAATCTCAACTCAAAAACTTCGATAAGGCTCTTGAAGAACTTCGTACCCGTCTATTCAATATCGAATACCAAAAATATATGGACGATATTGCAAGCAAACGTAAAACTATGGTTTCGACAGGTGACCGTTCAGCAAAGATTCGCACATATAACTACCCTCAGGGACGCGTTACCGACCACCGTATCAACTTGACACTATATAACTTGAGTGCTATTATAGACGGTGAAATACAAGAGATACTCGATGCTCTGCAAGTTGCCGAAAATGCAGAACGCCTTAAAGCAAGCGAAAACAGTTAACAACTTTCATTACACATAAAACAAATGACTGCTAATGAATTATTTACCCACATTCAGGAGAAACGTTCATTCCTCTGTGTGGGGCTTGATACCGATCTAAAAAAAATACCAGAACATCTGCTGTCATCAGAGGATCCTGCATTTGAATTCAATCGTGCGATAATTGACGCAACTGCTCCGTATACTGTTGCATACAAACCTAATGCAGCATTCTACGAAGCTCTGGGAACCGAAGGTTGGAAAACTCTGTTTAAAACGGTAGACTATATCCGCAAGAACTACCCCGACATCTTCATCATCGCAGATGCCAAACGCGGAGATATCGGCAATACATCAAAAATGTATGCTCAAGCATTCTTCGAAAGAATGGACGTTGACGGTGTAACACTCGCACCATATATGGGTAAGGATACCGTAGCACCATTCCTCGAATACGACAATCGTTGGGCAGTCGTTCTAGCCCTTACCTCAAATGGTTCGGCAGCTGACTTCGAACTCAGCAAACTCGCCGACGGAAGATTCGTTTTCGAACAAGTACTAGAAAAGGCCTCATCGTGGGGCAACGTCGACAACACTATGTTTGTCGTAGGAGCAACTCAAGCCGCAATGCTTAGTGATATCCGCAAGATTGTACCAGACCATTTTCTACTTGTTCCGGGCGTAGGTGCCCAGGGAGGCAGCCTTGAAGATGTTGCTCGATATGGTATGAATAGCCGATGCGGGCTGTTGGTGAACTCATCTCGTGCAATTATCTACGCAGACAAAAGCGAAAACTTTGCCAAGGTCGCAGGTGAATGTGCCCGCCAGATGCAACAAGATATGGACCGACTGCTATCAGAATTTCTGAAATAATTCTGTCAAAGGAGTATGAGCATAGAGAATATCATCCCAGAGAAGACAATCGAACGTCTCAGCGAGTACCGTCGCGTACTACTGAGATTGAAAGATAACGGACATACTCACCTGTTTTCTCATACTCTGGCAGCCAAACTCGGAATAACAGCAGTCCAAGTGCGTCGCGATTTGATGCTAATCGGATTCTCGAGTGACACAAAACGCGGATACGAAATCGAAAACCTGATAGACTTTATCGGCAAAGTTCTTGATGATGACAATATTATCAATGTCGGCGTCGTCGGAATGGGTAAACTCGGACAAGCAATCACAAGATATTTCTCGGGTAAACGTTCAAAGTTGAAAATCGTTTGCGCATTCGACAGCGATCCTAGAAAAATTGATGCAGTTCTGGACGACATCAAATGTTATGATGTAAATACCCTCGAACAAACCATCAAAGAGCAGAGTGTCAGAATGTTGATTCTGTGTCTACCTTCAAGCGAAGCTCGTCGTCTGATGCCATCAATCATCAATTCCGGTGTGCGGGGAGTTTTGAACTTCACATCGGCATATCTAAACTTTCCACCCGAAATCTACGTTGAAGATTACGACATCATCACCTTGCTCGAAAAAGTTGCATATTTCGTAAAAAACAGCAAAGATTAACCGTAGCGGCAATGAGAATATTTCAAGGATTTGATGACATCGATTCTATTTATTGTCCTGCAGTCACTCTAGGTTCGTTCGACGGGGTACACGCAGGACACAAATGCATTCTCAATCAGTTGAAATCAGAAGCCCAAAGAATCAGTGGACAATCGGTCGTAATCACTTTTGACCCCCACCCTCATCAGGTAATCTGTCCCGACAAGTCAATGGGACTGCTAACTACGTTGGACGAAAAAGCAGAATTACTTGACTCCCACGGCATTGACAATTTACTTGTCATCAACTTCAATGATCAATTCCGAAGACTTAGTTCCGAAGAATTTGTCAGAGATTATCTTGTCGGTAAACTCGGCATAAAATCTATGATTGTCGGGTACAATCACCACTTCGGTCACAATCGCAGCGGCAGTTACGACCATCTTGAACCGCTGCATAACGAATTGGGATTTGCCCTTACCAAAGTCAATAAATTCGATAATGGTTCTGGTAAAATCAGCTCAACCGAAGTCCGCAAGTTGCTCAACTCAGGTCAGGTCGACATCGCAGCCAAACTACTGGAATATCAATACTTTATCTCAGGTTCCGTAGACTTGAACGGTAAATTTGCCATAAATTCAAACCTTAAAATAATTCCCTGCGAAGGCACCTATCAAGTTATGGTCAATGGTAATTCGATGTTGGTGAAAATTGACTCAAAAAAACAGATAACCCTCTGCGGAAATATCCCAGAAGTAACAAATATCAAAATCCAATTTCTTAAAAAAATCGACTAATAAAGATATATCCGCCGAATTATTTTTTGGCAAATTCGAGAATTGTTCGTATCTTTGCCAAAATATATATTAAACCAATAACGGCTTATGTCTTTCATTAACGATAAAATTTGCGCCGAAGGTTTGACTTTCGACGATGTATTGCTGGTTCCAGCATACTCAGAAATCGTGGCTCGCAACGTAGACGTTCGCTCTAAATTCTCACGAAACATTTCATTAAATACACCAATGGTCTCTGCTGCAATGGACACAGTGACCGAGGCAGACCTCGCTATTGCCATAGCTCGAGAAGGCGGCATCGGGGTTATTCACAAAAATATGAGCATTGAACGTCAGGCTCAACAGGTTCGTAAAGTTAAACGTGCCGAAAATGGTATGATTTACGATCCGATTACCATCTCTAAGAATAACACAGTAAGTGATGCACTGCAGTTGATGAATGAAAACCGTATCGGCGGTATCCCTGTGGTCGAAGATGATATGAAATTGATTGGTATCGTCACCAACCGAGATTTGAGATTCCAACAAGACCTCAATAAAAAAATAGAAGAGGTAATGTCAAAGAATCTCGTTACCACTCGTAGCACCGACCTCAAACAGGCTGCAACCATTCTGCTCGAAAATAAAATCGAAAAACTGCCCGTAATAGACGAAAACGGTCGTCTCATCGGATTGCTTACATATCGCGATATCACCAAAATCAAAGATAATCCTAATGCTTGTAAAGACGAAAAGGGTCGTCTGAGATGTGCGGCTGGCGTCGGTATCACAGAAAATACCCTCGAACGCATTCAGGCATTGGTTGACGCAAATGTTGATGCAATTGTCATTGACACTGCACACGGCCACTCAAAGAATGTTGTAACATTGCTCAAACAAGTTAAGGAAAAATTCCCAAATCTAGACGTGGTTGTTGGTAATATTGCCACTGCAGAAGCAGCACGATTCCTCGCAGAAGCAGGTGCTGATGGCATCAAAGTAGGTATCGGACCTGGTTCAATCTGTACAACCCGTATCATCGCAGGTGTCGGAGTTCCACAGTTGACAGCCATCTACGACGTAGCAAATGCACTCAAAGGAACAGGAATTCCTGTAATCGGAGACGGTGGTCTGAGATATTCAGGTGACATTGTTAAAGCATTGGCAGCAGGTGCAGACTGTGTAATGTGTGGCTCGATGTTTGCCGGTGTTGAAGAATCTCCGGGTGAAACAATCATATATAACGGTCGTAAGTTTAAATCATACCGTGGTATGGGTTCTCTCGAAGCTATGCAAAATGGCTCGAAAGACAGATATTTCCAAGATAGTGTGACAGATACTCGCAAGTTGGTTCCAGAAGGCATTGCAGCTCGAGTTCCATACAAGGGAATGCTGGCAGAAATCGTCTACCAGATGGTCGGCGGTCTGAAATCAGGTATGGGTTATTGCGGAGCTCGTACTATCGAAGACCTGAAAAAAGCTAAATTTATCCGAATCACAAATTCAGGTATGCAGGAAAGCCACCCACACGATGTGGCAATTACTCGAGAAGCTCCGAACTATAGCCGTCAAGACTAATCTGTGGATATTGCAGACAATATAATTTACTTGCCGTTCGAAAGCAGTCTCGTCCTGAAACTTATCGGACTCGCATTGTTGTTGTGTTGCTCTGCGATGTTATCGGCTTCTGAAACATCATTCTTCTCGTTGTCGCCAAATGACATCGAGAATCTTAGAAAAAAATCATCGTCTGCAACCAAAGCGACACTGAATCTTCTTGGCCAACAAGACTACTTGTTGGCCACTATTCTTATTGGCAACAATCTAGTAAATATCTGTGCAGTAATAACTTCAAACTCCATCATTGATTCGATGGTACAGTTTCCACAATCAGGAGTCCTCGAATTTATTACAAAAACAGTTGTCGTAACATTTATGTTGCTGCTCTTTGGAGAAATTATGCCCAAAGTTTTTGCAACATATAACTCAATTAAATTTGTTCAATTTATAGCAATTCCGCTATCATTCTTAAAGAACCTGTTCAAGCCATTGTCTTGGATACTGATCTCTGTCAGCAACAAGCTGAATAAAAACAATAAGGCCAATATCTCAATGGACGAACTGTCAAGTGCAATCGAAATCACATCGACACAAAGTGTTGAAGAACAAAAGATTCTGTCCGGAATCGTCAATTTTGTCAATACCGAAGTCACCGAGATTATGAAGGCCCGCGTAGATATGGTCGTAATCGAAGATACTGCCTCAATGGCAGAAGTGCAACGAATAATAATTCGTTCGGGTTACTCTC
>CAJGBR010000024.1 GCA_904501625.1 uncultured Rikenellaceae bacterium | reverse complement strand
GTTGGTTCAGAAAGTCACTTGGCCATCGTGGAGTTCACTCCAAAACTCAGCAATAGTTGTAATGATTGCTTCCCTACTTTTTGCTGTGGTTGTTTTGGTTATGGATGTGGTTTTCCAGAACTTTATGCAGAACATATATAACTTGCTTTACTAACGAACGCAAAAACTACTCACCATGGCAGGAAAACATTGGTACGTAATTAAGGCGATCGGCGGTAAAGAGAAAAAGGTCAAAGAGTACATTGATGCAGAAATCCGCAAATCAGGACTCGAAGACCTTATTTCTCAGGTACTCATTCCTACTGAAAAAATTTACCAGATTCGAAATGGTAAAAAAATCAGTAAGGAACGTGTTTCTTATCCCGGTTATGTATTGGTAGAATGCGCTCTTGTGGGAGAAGTCCCATATCTGCTTCGTAACACTCCAAATGTGTTGGGTTTTTTGACTGACACGAAAGATCCTTCTTTGGTGGCCACGCCTCTCCGGCCTCAAGAAGTCAACCGTATTCTCGGTCGTGTAGATGAATTGGAGGAATGTGATGAAGAAAATGAAACACCATTCTTCGAAGGTGAAACTGTCAAAGTTATTGATGGACCGTTCTCGAGTTTCTCAGGCGTAATCGAAGCTGTTGACAATGAACGTAAGAAGTTGACTGTTTCAGTAAAGATATTTGGACGAAAAACTCCTATGGAGTTAAGTTTCATACAAGTAGAAAAAGAGTAATTCACCGAGGGTGCGTCATCAAAGTCCCTTGAAAGACAATGAAGAACGCTCTCTAACCTAAAAAGGAAATGGCAAAAGAGGTTGCTGCATTTATTAAATTGCAGATCAAAGGTGGTGCTGCGAATCCGTCACCTCCAGTGGGCCCGGCTCTGGGTTCTAAGGGCGTGAATATTATGGACTTCTGCAAGCAGTTTAATGCTCGCACGCAGGAAAAAGCAGGAAAAGTTCTGCCGGTAATCATCACCGTTTACAGCGATAAATCATTCGAATTTATCGTTAAACAACCACCTGTGGCCGTACAACTGAAGGAAGCAGCTAAGATCCAAACTGGTTCTGCTGAACCGAATCGTTCAAAGGTTGGTTCGGTTACTTGGGAACAAGTTAAGGCTATCGCTACTGACAAAATGTCAGATATGAACTGTTTCACTGTTGAGGCGGCAATGCGTATGGTTGCGGGTACCGCTCGCAGCATGGGTATCAATGTCGTGGGCGATTTCCCCGGTGTTTAATCCAAATTGTTGTTAAACAATGAGTAAGCTGACAAAAAATCAAAAAGCGGCCATAGAAAAGGTTGAGAAAGGTAAAGCATACCGTCTCAGTGATGCTGCCGCTCTGCTGAAGGAGATCACATTCACGAAATTCGACGCTTCGGTAGATATTGACGTCCGCCTTGGAGTAGACCCGCGCAAGTCGAACCAAATGGTTCGTGGCGTTGTGACACTGCCCCACGGAACAGGTAAAACAGTACGCGTATTGGTTCTCTGTACTCCAGATAAGGAAGCAGAAGCTAAAGAAGCAGGTGCTGACTACTACGGATTGGACGAATATGTTGAAAAAATCAAAGCAGGATGGACTGATGTTGATGTGATCATCACAACTCCGAACGTAATGGGTAAAGTCGGTGCGTTGGGCCGTATCTTGGGTCCTCGTGGTTTGATGCCTAACCCTAAAACAGGTACCGTAACAATGGAAATCGGTAAAGCTGTTAAAGAAGTTAAGGCTGGTAAAATCGACTTCCGTGTTGATAAGTTCGGTATCGTACACTCATCAATCGGAAAAGTATCGTTCACTCCTGAGCAGATTACCGATAATGCGATCGAATTCGTACAGGCTCTGATCAAACTCAAACCTGCGACAGCTAAAGGTACTTACGTTAAGAGTATTTACCTTTCTTCAACAATGAGTCCAGGCCTGCAAATTGATCCTAAAACAACAGACCCTAAAAATAAGTAGACCATGAGAAGGGAAGAAAAAAAGGTAATCATCGACTCGTTGGCCGAAAAACTCCAACAGTATCCTAACTTCTATGTTACTGATACTGAAGGTCTGAATGCAGAAAAAACTGCGAAACTGCGTCGTCTTTGTTTCGATAAGAACGTGAAGATGGTCATCGTAAAAAATACTTTGTTCATTAAAGCTCTTGAACAAGTAAATTGCGTTGATGAACAGTTGACAGGATCGCTGAAAGGTACTTCTGCAATTATGTTTTGCGAAACAGCTAATGCTGCAGCAAAACTGATCAAAGAGTTTCGTTCAGGCTCTAACGATAAACCGACTCTTAAAGCAGCCTATGTGCAGGAATGCGTATATGTTGGCGAAAGTCAACTCGATACTCTGGCAACAATCAAATCTCGTGAAGAGATGTTGGCAGAAATTATCTCAATGCTCCAGGCTCCGGCTCGCAATGTAGTTTCGGCACTCCAAGCAGGTGCAGGTCAAAAGATCGCAGGCTTGGTAAAGGCTCTCGAAGAAAGAGGCCAAAATTAATCAAAATACAGATATCTAAGAAGTCGGTAAGTGAAATAATGCGTTATGCTGCATAGACAAAAACCGGCGGAGATACTGTGAATTTTACTGAAAACATAAAAACTTTTAAATTTTACAATAATGGCAGATATCAAACAATTGGCTGAAGAGTTTATGAACTTGACAGTTAAAGAAGTTAGCGAATTGGCAAACCTTCTGAAAGAAGAATACGGATTGGAACCAGCAGCGGCAGCAGTAGCAGTAGCAGCAGCTCCAGTAGCTGGCGAAGCAGCAGCTGAAAAGACTTCTTTCGATGTTATTCTGAAATCAGCTGGTCAAGCTAAATTGCAAGTTGTTAAGGCTGTGAAAGAAGCTACAGGTCTTGGTTTGAAAGAATCTAAAGACATCGTAGACGGTGCTCCGAAAGCTGTAAAAGAAGGCGTTTCTAAAGAAGAAGCTGAAGCTCTGAAAGCTGCTTTGGAAGAAGCTGGAGCTGAAGTTGAACTTAAATAATAAGATATAACTTCGCTTGACTGACGGCGTAGAACCTGTCGATACAGGTTCTATGCCTTTGTCTGGTTAAAAGAGATATATAATGTTGTAATGATGCAACATACTGAATATTAGAATTTTATCTCTAAAGGTGGCGTGTGTAGATACACACAAAAGGTTTTTTTTATTATCGAATTTATGTGTTTGGCTGGAATATGCCAACCGATTACCGAAAGTCGAAAAAATCAAAATTTGTAATCTCAACAAATCTTGGGTAAAATGTCATTGAACACTCAAAACCAACGAATCAGCTTCTCGACGGTGAAGAACAAAATGGAGTATCCAGACTTCCTCGAGATTCAGCTTAAATCGTTTCACGACTTTTTTCAACTTGATACTACACCCGAAAATCGACGCAACGAAGGGTTATATAAAGTTTTTTTGGAAAACTTTCCAATCACAGATACCCGAAACAATTTCGTTCTCGAGTTTTTGGACTATTTTATAGATCCTCCGAGATACTCAATTGAAGAGTGTCTTGAACGAGGTTTGACGTACAGTGTGCCTCTCAAAGCTAAATTGAAACTCTACTGTACTGACCCTGAACATGAAGATTTCGATACCGCTGTGCAGGACGTCTATTTGGGAACAATCCCATATATGACACCGAGAGGTACTTTCGTTATCAATGGTGCGGAACGTGTTGTCGTTTCTCAGTTGCACCGTTCTCCGGGAGTATTCTTTGGTCAAAGTATGCACACAAATGGTACTAAATTATATTCAGCAAGAATAATTCCGTTTAAAGGTTCTTGGATCGAATTTGCTACAGACATCAATAATGTGATGTATGCTTATATTGATCGTAAGAAAAAATTACCGGTTACAACTCTCTTGCGTGCTATCGGTTTTGAAAGCGACCAGCAGATACTGGAAATCTTTGACCTCGCTGATGAAGTTAAGGTTAACAAGGCTAACCTTAAAAAATCATTGGGCCGAAAACTTGCAGCCCGAGTTCTCAAGGCGTGGGTGGAAGATTTTGTAGACGAAGATACTGGCGAAGTTGTATCTATCAATCGTACAGAAATCATTATCGATCGTGAAACGGTGCTCGAAGAACACCACATCGATATGATTCTCGAAACCGCCGAAAAAACTATTCTCTTGCATAAAGAATCGTCTAATCCGACAGACTATTCTATCGTTTATAATACGCTGCAAAAAGACCCGTGTAACTCGGAAAAAGATGCAGTGGTATTCATTTATAGACAATTGCGTAATTCAGAACCACCAGATGAGGCTACAGCTCGTGACGTGATTGAAAAGTTGTTCTTCTCTGATAAACGTTATGACTTGGGCTTTGTTGGTCGTTATAGGATTAACAAGAAATTGGATCTTGATACAGATCTCGGGGTAAGAGTGCTTACTCGCGAAGATATGATCGCAATTATCAAGTATTTGATTTCTCTTATAAATTCACACACAGATGTTGATGATATTGACCACTTGTCGAATCGTCGTGTCAGAACTGTTGGCGAACAATTGGCTAACCAGTTCAGTGTGGGATTTGTTCGTATGGCAAGAACTATCCGTGAGCGTATGAATGTGCGTGACAATGAGGTGTTTACTCCAGTAGACCTGATTAACGCCAAGACACTCTCTTCGGTTATTAATTCGTTCTTCGGTACGAACCAATTGTCGCAGTTTATGGATCAAACCAACCCATTAGCTGAAATTACACACAAACGTCGTATGTCAGCATTGGGACCGGGTGGTTTGTCTCGTGAACGTGCAGGTTTCGAGGTGCGTGACGTTCACTATACTCACTATGGTCGTCTGTGCCCGATCGAAACTCCTGAAGGTCCGAACATCGGTTTGATTTCATCAATGTGTGTATATGCCAAAATTAGCGATATGGGATTCATCGAAACTCCGTATCGTGAGGTGAAAGATGGTCGTGTTGATCTCGAT
Organism: uncultured Rikenellaceae bacterium; assembly: GCA_904501625.1. Classification (GTDB taxonomy): domain Bacteria; phylum Bacteroidota; class Bacteroidia; order Bacteroidales; family Rikenellaceae; genus CAJGBR01. The sequence goes on along the minus strand of CAJGBR010000024.1, from coordinate 16,395 downwards.
AATTCACACATCAAATATTATAGTGCAGAGGAAGAGACTGGTCGAGTGATTGCTCAGGCTAGGACTCCTATTGACGAAAAGGGTAATATCTTGACTACAGAGCGTGTTAAAGCACGTGTGGATAGTGATTTCCCCGCAGTTGAAGCTGAACAAGTTGAGTTAATGGACGTTGCTCCGAACCAAATTGCTTCAATCGCAGCATCGTCAATTCCATTCCTCGAACACGATGATGCTAACCGTGCGTTGATGGGGTCTAATATGATGCGTCAGGCTGTGCCGCTGATCAAACCAGAGGCTCCGATTGTAGGAACAGGTCTTGAAGGTGATTTGGTACGCGATAGCCGTATTCAAATCGTGGCTACAGGAGAAGGCGAAGTTGTATTCTCAGATGCGAACGAAATTCATGTTAAGTATGAAATGACTGATAACGAACGCCTCGTAAGTTTCGATCCTGAAGTTACAGTCTATAAATTGCCACGTTACAGGAAAACTAATCAAGATACATCAATCACGCTGACTCCGATTGTTAGAACAGGTGACCACGTTAGCAAAGGTACAATTATGACAGAAGGTTATTCTACCGAAAACGGAGAACTCGCTTTGGGTCGAAACCTGAAAGTCGCATTTATGCCTTGGAAAGGTTATAACTTTGAGGATGCAATCGTAATCTCTGAACGTATCTTGAGAGATGATATCTTCACATCAGTTCACGTCTCTGAATATATAATGGAGGTACGTGATACAAAACGTGGTGTTGAAGAGTTGACATCTGATATTCCAAATGTTAGTGAAGATGCTACACGTGATCTCGATGAAAATGGTATCATCAGAATCGGTGCAAACATCAAACCAGGTGATATCCTGATTGGTAAGATTACTCCTAAGGGTGAAAGTGATCCGTCTCCGGAAGAAAAACTCCTCAGAGCAATCTTCGGTGACAAGGCAGGTGATGTTAAAGATGCTTCATTGAAAGCACAACCGTCACTCTACGGAACAATCATAGATACTAAGTTGTTTAGCCGAGCTAACAAGGAAAACAATAAGAAATCTAAACTTAGCGATAAGGCTCAAATCGATAAAATCGAAGAACGTTTTGCTGTTGATGCAGAAAAACTGCTTGATCGTATGATCGAAAAACTGAGAGTACTGCTCGAAGGAAAAACTGTTCAAAATGTACTCGATTACTTTGGAAAAGAACTTATCGAAAAAGGATCTAAATTCACTGCAAAAAATCTGCGTGAAGTAGATTATATGAACGTAAATCCGACCAAGTGGACTTCTGATAAGGAACGTAATGAATTGGTAGAAAAGATTATCAATAATTATATCCTTAAATGGAAAGAACTTGATGCCGCTGTAAAACGTGAAAAGTATAATATTACAAATGGAGATGAACTCCCAGCAGGTATTATACAGTTGGCAAAAGTTTATGTTGCAAAATTGCGTAAACTGCGTGTGGGAGACAAGATGGCAGGTCGTCACGGTAACAAGGGTATCGTAGCCCGCATTGTTCGTGATGAGGATATGCCGTTCCTCGAAGATGGTTCAATTGTGGATATCGTGCTGAACCCACTGGGTGTGCCCTCACGTATGAACCTTGGTCAGATTTATGAAACTGTATTGGGTTGGTCAGGTAAAGAACTCGGTCTGAAGTTCGCAACACCAATCTTTGACGGTGCATCATTGGACGAAATCAATGAATACACAGTCAAAGCAGGTATCCCGCGTAACGGACGTACTTATCTGAGAAACGGTGAAACAGGTGAACAATTCGACCAGCCAGCAACCGTAGGTGTAATCTATATGCTTAAACTCGGCCATATGGTTGACGATAAGATGCACGCACGTTCTATCGGTCCGTACTCGTTAATCACTCAGCAACCATTGGGCGGTAAAGCTCAATTCGGTGGTCAGCGTTTCGGTGAAATGGAAGTCTGGGCTCTTGAAGCATTCGGTGCATCGAATATTTTGCAGGAAATCTTGACAATCAAGTCTGATGACGTTGTAGGTCGTGCTAAGGCTTATGAGGCAATCGTTAAAGGCGAAAATATGCCAACTCCGGGAATCCCAGAGTCATTGAACGTATTGCTGCACGAGTTGAGAGGTCTCGCTTTGAGTATTAAGTTGGATTAATTCGGATTAAAAATTAAAAGAAATATATGGCGCTCAATAAAGATAGTAAGACGAATATCGCCTTCAATAAGATTTCGATAGGTTTGGCTTCACCCGAAGATATTTTGGATAACTCGTGGGGCGAAGTTCTTAAACCCGAGACCATAAATTACCGTACATACAAGCCCGAGCGTGACGGTCTGTTTTGTGAGCGAATATTCGGTCCGGTTAAAGACTATGAATGCCATTGCGGAAAATATAAACGTATCCGCTATAAAGGTATCGTCTGCGATCGATGCGGTGTTGAAGTAACCGAGAAAAAGGTGCGTCGTGAACGTATGGGACATATCTCGTTGGTAGTTCCCGTAGCACACATTTGGTACTTTAAGTCGCTGCCGACAAAAATAGGTTATCTTCTTGGTATTCCGTCGAAGAAACTTGATGCAATTATCTACTATGAAAGATATATCGTAATTCAAGCCGGAGCAGCTGCTTCAAGCGAAGTACACGATTTGGATCTTTTGGCTGAAAAAGAATATCTCGATGTATTGGCTTCTCTGCCAAAAGGAAACCAACAACTCGATGATAATGATCCGAATAAGTTCATTGCAATGATGGGTGCCGAAGCTCTGTATATGATGTTGCAAAAACTCGATCTTGATGAATTGAGCTATTCGTTGCGTCATAAAGCAAGTACAGAGACTTCTCAACAACGTAAGAGTGAAGCACTGAAACGATTGAACGTAGTCGAAGCGTTCAGAGCTTCTCGCGATATTAACAAACCTGAATGGATGATTCTGAAGGTTATTCCAGTTATTCCTCCGGAACTGCGTCCGTTGGTGCCGCTCGATGGTGGTCGTTTCGCAACAAGTGATCTGAATGATCTCTATCGTCGTGTTATTATTCGAAACAATCGTCTGAAACGATTGATTGAAATTAAGGCTCCGGAAGTTATTCTGCGTAACGAAAAACGTATGTTGCAAGAGGCTGTCGATTCATTGTTCGACAACTCGAGAAAGAGTAATGCTGTTAAAACCGAATCAAATCGTCCTCTTAAGTCATTGAGTGATAGTTTGAAGGGTAAACAAGGTCGTTTCCGTCAAAATTTGTTGGGTAAACGTGTTGACTACTCAGCTCGTTCGGTTATCGTCGTAGGTCCAGAACTCAAGATGCACGAATGCGGTTTGCCAAAAGATATGGCCGCAGAATTGTATAAACCATTCGTTATCCGTAAACTTATCGAACGCGGTATCGTGAAAACTGTCAAATCGGCTAAGAAAATTATCGACCGCCGCGATCCGGTAGTTTGGGATATTTTGGAAAATGTGCTGAAAGGCCACCCGGTATTGTTGAACCGTGCTCCGACCCTACACCGTTTGGGTATTCAGGCATTCCAGCCGAAACTGATTGAAGGTAAGGCTATTCAACTTCACCCGTTGGCTTGTACAGCGTTCAATGCCGACTTCGACGGTGACCAAATGGCTGTTCACTTGCCTTTGGGTAATGCCGCAATCCTTGAAGCGCAAATCTTGATGTTGGGTTCTCATAATATTTTGAATCCGGCAAACGGAGCTCCGATTACCGTTCCATCTCAGGATATGGTGTTGGGTCTGTACTACATTACAAAAGAACGTCAAGGTGTTAAGGGTGAAGGATTGATTTTCTACGGAGCAGAAGAGGCTATCATTGCACATAATGAAGGTCGTGCTGATTTGCACGCAAAAGTTAAATTGCTGCGTAAAGTCAAAGACGAAAATGGTGTTGAACGTGGTGAATTGATAGATACAACTATTGGTCGAATCTTGTTCAATCAGGTGGTGCCCGAAGAGGTTGGTTATATCAACGAACTGCTGACCAAGAAATCGTTGAGAGATATTATCGGTCGTGTGATGAAAATTACAGGTGCAGATAAAACTGCAGCATTCCTCGACGATATCAAGAATATGGGTTACAGAATGGCATTCCTCGGAGGTTTGTCGTTTAACCTCGATGCCGTAATTATCCCGAAAGAAAAAGACGAATTGGTAGCTGAGGGCTACAAACAAGTAGCCGAAGTTATGGAAAGCTATAATATGGGTCTTATTACCAATAATGAACGTTATAATCAGATTATTGATATCTGGACTCATACAAACTCGAACCTTACGAACATCGTACAAAAACGTCTGACTGAAGATAATCAGGGTTTCAACCCGGTATTTATGATGTTGGACTCAGGTGCCCGTGGTTCTAAAGAGCAGATTCGTCAGTTGTCTGGTATGCGTGGTCTTATGGCAAAACCTCAGAAATCAGGTTCAGATGCAGCTCAGATTATCGAAAACCCGATTCTCTCAAACTTTAAAGAGGGGTTGTCAGTGTTGGAATACTTTATTTCAACGCACGGTGCTCGTAAAGGTCTTGCCGATACAGCATTGAAGACTGCCGATGCCGGTTATTTGACACGTCGTTTGGTAGACGTAGCTCAAGATGTTATCATCAATGAAGAAGATTGCGGAACATTACGCGGTCTGCAGGCTACTGCAATTAAACGAAACGAAGAAGTTGTTCAAACTCTATATGAACGTATCCTCGGTCGTACAGCGGTGCACGATGTATATCATCCACAAACGGGTGAACTGCTCGTAGCCTCTGGCGAAGAAATTACCGAAGATATCGCAAAAGCAATCGAAGATTCTCCGATCGAAATGGTCGAAATTCGTTCGGTACTCACTTGCGAAGCTAAAAATGGCGTCTGTGCAAAATGTTACGGACGAAACCTCGCAACAGGTCGAATGGTTCAACGTGGTGAAGTTGTCGGCGTAATTGCTGCTCAATCAATTGGTGAACCGGGTACTCAGTTGACTCTGCGTACATTCCACGTCGGTGGTGTTGCAGGCGGTGTGGCTGCAGACAACAGCATCATTGCAAGATATGATGGCCGTGTGGAAATTGATGACCTTAAGGTTATCAAAAAACAAAACGAAGAAGGTAAAGATGTTTATCTCGTAGTAAGTCGTTTGGCTGAAATACGTATCGTTGACATCAATACAGGAATTACGTTCTCGACTCACAACTTGCCCTATGGCTCGACATTGTATGTAGTTAATGGTCAAGATGTAAGCAAAGGTGATTTGATCTGTGAATGGGATCCGTATAACGCAACAATCCTTTCTGAATTCGATGGTAAGGTTGGTTATGAAAGCGTAATCGAAGGGGTTACATTCCGTGAAGAAGCTGATGAACAAACAGGTTTCCGTGAAAAAGTTATCATTGAAAGTCGTGATAAAACCAAGAACCCTGTTATCAAAGTTGTTGATAATGAAGGTCACGAAAAACAATATAACTTGCCAGTTGGTGCACACGTCGTAGCGAAGGAAAATGCTAAAGTTAAAGCCGGAGATATCTTGATTAAGATTCCGCGTGCAATCGGTAAGGCTGGTGACATCACAGGGGGTCTGCCCCGTGTTACAGAGTTGTTCGAAGCTCGTAACCCGTCTAACCCTGCTATTGTTTCGGAAATCGATGGTGAAGTTTCATTCGGTAAAATCAAACGTGGTAACCGTGAAATCGTTATCACCTCGAAGATTGGTGATATAAAGAAATATCTGGTGCCATTGTCACGTCAGATTTTGGTTCAAGAAAACGACTACGTTCGTGCCGGAATGCCACTCTCTGACGGAGCAATTACTCCGAGTGATATTCTCGCAATCCAGGGCCCGACAAAGGTACAAGAGTACATCGTTAACGAAGTACAAGAAGTGTACCGTATGCAGGGTGTGAAGATTAACGATAAACACTTCGAGATCATTGTTCGTCAGATGATGAATAAGGTTCAAATCCAAGATCCGGGTGATACCAAGTTCCTTGAAGAACAAGTGGTTGACAAGTGGGAATTTATGAAGGTTAACGACGAGTTGTTTGATAAGAAAGTCGTTACTGATTCTGGAGATAGTGAAACATTGCGTGAAGGAATGATCGTATCTGCACGTAAACTCAGAGATGAAAATTCTCAACTCAAACGTCGTGATATGAGATTGGTTCAGGTGCGTGACGTTATTCCTGCAACATCAAATCAGGTTCTTCAGGGTATTACACGTGCAGCATTGCAGACAAACAGTTTTATGTCGGCTGCATCATTCCAGGAAACAACTAAGGTCCTCAATGAGGCTGCAATCTACGGCAAGGTAGATAACCTCGAAAACTTGAAGGAAAATATCATCTGTGGACACTTGATCCCTGCAGGTACAGGTTTGCATAAGTACCAAACAATGTTGGTAGGTGCAAATGCAGATTTGGAGACACTCTCTTCAAAGAAATAAATACAGAAGCTAATTAACAAAAAGGGACAACTTAAAAAAAGTTGTCCCTTTTTGTTTCGATTTGCTAAAAGTGTTACTTTTGTAAAAAAATAGATATGAAACGTATAGAATTATTAGCTCCAGCAAAGGACCTTCGCTCAGGAAAAATTGCGATTGATTATGGTGCAGATGCAGTTTACATCGGAGCAGAACGATTCGGAGCTCGTAGCGGAGCAACAAATTCGATGTCTGATGTGGCAGAATTGGCTCGTTATGCCCATCTTTTTGGAGCAAAACTATACGTGACGATGAATACTATCATCTACGACGATGAATTAGATGAGGCTAAGCGACAGGCTGAGAATGCTTGGCAGGCGGGAGCAGATGCTCTGATTGTTCAGGATATGGCAATGTTAGAGTTGGATTTACCTCCAATCGAGTTGCACGCTTCGACTCAAACCTTTGCTCTCAGAGCTGACAGAGTAGAGTTCCTTGCAAAATCTGGCTTTTCGAGGGTAATCCTCGAACGGGCAGTTTCACTTGATGAGATTCGAGAAATCAGAAAACATACCGATGTCGAGCTCGAAGCATTTGTCCACGGAGCTATATGTGTGGGATTCAGCGGACAATGTTACTTCAGCCAAACTATGATGGGGCGTAGCGGAAATCGAGGACAATGTGCTCAACCTTGTCGGTGGACATATAATCTGTTAGATCAGGATTTTAATAGACTGATTGAAGATAAACATTTGTTGTCGGTCCGCGATTTGAATATGTCTGAGTATGTCGGTGATCTGATAGATGCTGGGATTACATCATTTAAGGTTGAGGGGCGTCTGAAAGATGAAAATTACGTAAAAAATACGGTTGCCTACTACAGACAGCATATTGATAGGGTTATTGCCAAGAGAGATGATTGTGAGAGATCGTCGTTTGGTCGCTCTGAGGTGATGTTTGAGCCGGCTCCTGAGAAGACCTTTACACGAGGATTTACGGATTGGTTTATCTCGGGGAAAATGGATAAGGTCGCAGAGTTTAATACACCTAAAGCAACAGGGGCATATCTGGGACGAGTAAAATGTCTGATCAATAAGTCATTCGAATTGGATACCAAAGAGGTCTTGACAGCTGGTGACGGTATCTGTTTTAAGGATAGCCGGTCTGGTTTTTCGGGAACGAATGTCAATAGGGTAGAGGGTAAGATTGTGTATCCCAATAAGATGGACGGAATCGAAGTCGGAACAGAGATATATCGAAACTTTGACAAATCGTTTGCCGATATGCTGACGCGAGATGTGACCCTTAGAAGATTAGACGTATCAATGCACGTTGGCGGTCGCATAGGAGAGGTAGTCCTTAAAGCAGAAGATACTCGTGGCAATAGTTCAGAAGTGGTGTTAAATGGTGATATGGATATTGCAAAGAATCGGGAGCGAATGGAGATGACGGTCAGATCACAACTCGCTAAGAGTGGAGACACTCCGTTTGAGGTTAAACATATTTCAGTAGATTTCGCCGATTCAATGCCGTTCTTGACAGCTGCCACGCTAAATGGATTCCGCAGACAAGTCTTGACTAAACTCGAGTCAACAATTTTGAACAATTATGCCCGTACTGAACGTGTAGTAACTGATGAGAAGTCAGCCTACCCACAATCTACACTCGACTTCAGAGCAAATGTAGTAAACCATCTGAGTGAGAAATTTTATCGTGAACGAGGAGTTACGAATATTCAGTCTGGGTATGAACTGTTGTCGGATTATGCAGGTGCAGTAGTGATGACCTCAAGGTACTGCATAAGGCGTGAGTGTGGAATGTGTTTGAAAAATCCCAAAACAAAGTACCGCGGAAAATTATTTATTGAAAATAATTTTCATACCTTTGAGTTGAAATTCGATTGTGCGAATTGTGAAATGTCATTGATTTATTGCGGTAATCGAAAAATGTAAAAAAAAACTGTATGAATGCCGATTATATGATGACCCAGTGGGACGATTATGAATTGATCGATTCCGGAGAAGGTGAAAAACTTGAACGATTTGGAAAATATATACTGAAACGTCCTGAGCCTCAGGCACTATGGCGTAGGTCGATGCCACTGCAACAGTGGAATCAGATGTGTCAGGGGGCGTTTCGTCGTGAGGGACGCATTGAAGATATGGGTGAGTGGACCCGTTCTGGAAATATGCCCGATCGCTGGAATGTGGCTTTTGATTACGGCAATATGAAATTAAAGTTCAGATTGGGATTGACCGCATTCAAGCACGTAGGTATTTTCCCGGAACAGTCGTCTAATTGGCGTTTTATTTATGATTCAGTCTGCCGTTTGAAACAAGAAAAAGAGGAAGTTCAGGTGCTGAATCTATTTGCTTATACGGGCGGTGCATCATTGGCAGCTTGTGCCGGAGGAGCTGCGGTAACTCACGTAGATTCTGTAAAACAGGTAGTTACGTGGGCTCGTGAGAATATGGAATTGTCTGGATTGAAAGATATTCGTTGGATTGTCGAAGATGCAATGAAGTTTGTAAAACGTGAAGTGCGTCGTGGTAAAAAATATGACGGATTGATACTCGACCCTCCTGCCTATGGGCGTGGTACAGATGGTGAACGCTGGGTATTGGAAAAAAATATTGATGAGATGTTGCACGAGTGTGTTAAGCTGTTGAGTGATAAAGGATTTCTTGTGCTTAATCTCTACTCGATGGGACTCTCTCCGATGTTAGCGAGAACACTTGCTCAAGAGGCTTTCGGTAATCGTGGTGAGTATCAGTTTGGCGAATTGTTCGCCTTAGATCGTTTCGGAAAATCAATGCCTATGGGTGTCTATTGTCGGTTCTTTAGAATTTAGTATATGGATTGTAATCAAATATTTCAGCAGTTCGGGACAGATGTCGATCAGAATGTTGTCGAACAGATTTTAATCAAGGCAAACCAACGTGTAGATGAATTCCTAACTAAGGAAGCACTGAGAGATGTGGTGTCAATGTTAGATGTCACATCGCTTTCGGTCGTAGATACAGAAGATAAGATTAATGATTTATGTCATAAATTGATGGTTTTCAGAGGAATATTCTCGGATATCCCTGAGCCTGCAGCTGTTTGTGTATCACCATCGTTTGTTGAAACTGCCGGAGTAGCTTTGGGCGAAACGGATATTGCCATAGCTTCAGTGGCGGGTGGATTCCCGATGTCACAGACCTACGTCGAAGTGAAGGCATTAGAGTGTGCAATGGTTGAAGAGAATGGGGCAGACGAGATTGATATCGTGATGAATCTCGGAGCATTTCTTGCTGAAAATTATGATGCTACGGTAGCCGAGATTGAAATCATCAGAGGTGAGATAGATTCGGATACAACGTTGAAGGTAATTATCGAGACGGGTGAGTTGCCAGATTTGTCTGCAGTACGTCGGGCATCGTTGTTGGCAATGTCTGCTGGGGCTGATTTTGTTAAGACATCGACCGGTAAGGTTTCAGTCGGAGCAACTCCTGAGGCTGTTGTGGTTATGGCACAGGCTGTGAAAGATTACGCAAAACAGACAGGACACTGTTGTGGCATTAAGATTGCCGGTGGAGTGCGAACAGCAGAACAAGCTGCATTATATCAGGCTATTGTAGCAGAGGTGTTAGGCGATGAGTGGTTAACATCGGATACATTTAGAATTGGTGCAAGTTCACTGGCAAATAATCTACTGAGTAAAATCGAAGGCCGAGAAATCAATTATTTCTAATAAACTAAATAAGACCGACCCAACAGTCGGTCTTGTTTTTGTCTATAGAATGTGTTAACTGCGTGTAGCTAATAGTAGGTCAGCGAGTGCGACTGCACACATAGCTTCGATGACAACGGCTCCCCGCAGAGCAATGCACACATCGTGACGACCTTTTATTGTCAGTGGCATAACACGTCCCTTAGAGAAATCATAAGTTAATTGTTCGTGTCCTATGCTGGCCGTAGGTCTGAAGGCTGCTCGTACAACGAGTTGATTGCCATTTGTTATTCCGCCGTTAATGCCACCTGAGTTATTGGTGGAAGTATGGCCTTCGCTGTCAATAATGCAGTCGTTCGCCTCAGAGCCAAACTTTTCTGCAATCGGAAATCCTGCGCCGAACTCAACACCTTTTACTCCCGGAATCGAAAACAATGCGTGAGAAATGACCGATTCAACTGAATCAAAAAATGGTTCTCCAATCCCAATTGGGATATTGTCGATGCAACATTCTACGACTCCGCCAACTGAATTTTTCTGTTGGGAGAGTTGTGTGAGTAATTGGTCGATTTCATCTTTTTGAGTCAGACCGCCAATGCTGACAATGCGGGTGTTGTATATGAACTCGGGATATAGCTGTTTGGCAACAATACCTGCTGCTACGAGTGCAACAGTCATTCGCCCTGAAAATATTCCACCACCTGCTGATGCCTGTCCATATTTGGCACGGCTTGTGAAGTCTGCGTGGCTCGGACGTGGCTGATTTTGTATGAATGAATAATCAGATGAATTGGTATTGTTGTTCTCAAACTGAATGGTAATTCGATCTCCCGTGGTAATGCCATTTTCGACTCCTTCTGTAATATGCGGAATGTCAGATTCGATACGTGGAGTCGTTCCCAATGTTCCTGAACGTCGACGTGCTAAATCGGTCTCAAACATTGTTTCGGTCAGAGCAAGACCTTTGGGACAACCCTCAATCTCAATACCTAAATATTTTGAGTGAGATTCGCCAAATATCTTTATAATGAAATGTTTACCTAAGGAATTTGTCATATTAGAGAGATTGTGTACTCGCGTTCGGAGGTGTCAATGACATTAATTTCTATTTTTGCGTAGTGCTCTGGCAGCAACTCCTCAATCTTTTCGGGCCATTCGATAAGGCAGGTCGAGTCGCTGTAGAAGTACTCTTCATAACCAAGGTCGAAAACTTCGGATAATTTTTCTGTTCGATAGAAATCGAAATGAAATACCGTATCATCACAGTCTGTACGATATTCATTAATCAGTGCGAACGTCGGACTTGAAACAGCATCCGTGACGCCGATTTGTTTGCATATTTCTGCGATGAGAGTAGTCTTTCCGCTACCCATCGGACCGTAGAAACACACTACGTTACGTTCTGGCAGAATACTTTTACGGATTATTTCGGCAACCTCATCTAAATTATCGAGGTGTGATTTTATATTTATTTCCATTATTTTTTTGGGTTTAGTACGATAAACGGCACAATCATCTCTTCCATTGAGATGCCACCGTGCTGGAATGTGCTCTTGTAGTAGCGGACAAAATGATTGTAATTATTGGGATATACCAGAAAATCCTGATTGCAAGCAAATATGTATGTCGATGATAAATTTGACTTTGGTAGATGAATCGTCTCTGGTTTAGTTATTTCGAAAACCTCTTTTGCATTATAAGTCAGATTTTTGCCTGTTTTGTATCTCAGATTTTGAGAAGTCTCCTTATCTCCGATTACGCGAATTGGGTTGTCAACGCGAATTGTTCCGTGGTCGGAGGTTATGATAACTTTATTGCCATTTTCGGCCAGCATTTTGAGTATATCCAAAAGGTCTGAGTGTTCGAACCACGATCGAGTCAGTGAAAGGAATGCGGCTTCATCATCGGCTAATTCTCGGATAATTTCCATATCAGTACGGGCGTGTGAAAGAATATCCAGAAAATTATAGACAATAACCGAAAAATCGGCATTAAATACATTTTCAATATTGTCAATCAGACGTTTCGAGTGTTCAGAACGAATTAACTTATCGAATGTGACCTTGTAGCTTTTTCCAAGAGATTGCATTTGACGTTTGAGAAGGTCCTCTTCGTATTGATTTTTTTTGCCCTCTTCGTTGTCATTAAGCCACGCGTTGGGTATGATTTTGTCAATTGCAGCCGGCATAAGTCCCGAGAATATCGAGTTGCGGGCGTATTGAGTCGCTGTCGGAAGAATTGAACAATAAAAATCTTCAGATTCAATATCATAGTATGTTGTCAGCAATCGACTCAGTACTCGCCATTGGTCGTAACGAAGATTGTCAATGAGCAAAAAAGTTGTCTTGTTTTTATCGACAATTGGGAATACCTTGTTTTTCAGCAAGTTCTGTGACATTATCGGACGTTCGTGATTATTGTCGTTGAACCAGCTGACATAGTTATTGCGGATAAACTTTACGAATTCGTTATTTGCCTCTTTCTTTTGGTAAGATAAAATTTCCTTTACGCTTTGGTCCTGAAGGTCTGCGAGCTGCAGTTGCCATTTGACAATCTTGCGATAGATATTTACCCAATCGCTGAATGTACGTGCACTGCCCAAGGACATTGAAATTTTGCCAAATTCCTGTCTATAATCGGCTGTGCTTATCTCACTGATTAATTGTCTGTTGTGAATATTTTTCTTGATGGATAGCAGTACCTGATTGGGGTTGACTGGCTTTATTATATAATCTGCAATTTTTGAACCGACTGCACGATCCATAATATTTTCTTCTTCGCTTTTTGTGACCATAATCACGGGGAGAAGCGGTCGTATTTCGTTGATTACTTGCAGCGTTTCGAGTCCGGTCATACCCGGCATCATCTCATCGAGTATAATCAGGTCGAATGTCCCAGCTTTGATTGCTTCAAGAGCATCGTAACCGTTGTTGCAGGTCTCAATTTCATACCCCTTGTTTTGTAGAAATAATATGTGTGGTTTCAGCAATTCAATTTCGTCATCAACCCATAATATTTTTGCTGTGTACATATCCTGAATTTTATATAATTAACGAATCGTAATCCTAATTAAGTATCTTTAGCAGCAATTCTCTCAGCAGTTCGCCATCGTCAATCGAGCCACGTCCAATTCCTTTTTGTTTCATATCATACTCTCTGAGCAGTTCAAAGATTGAGAAAAGTTTCGGCATCGGGTAGTTTGCTGCAGCCTGACCATATTCGCGAAGGAAAAATGGAGAACTGAGTTTAAGAGCTTTGCATAAATCTTGTTCTGTTGGCATAGGTTGTGAACGCCGTTTTGCCAACCACAACATATAGTTGTATCTGAAGATTTTGTCGAAATGAGCGTGTAGTCTTGATAATGTAACTACCAAGGGTGCATTTTTGGGATTGCGTGCGAAATAGTCAGCAATTCTCATTACCCTTACTGTATTGCGTTCAGACAGAGCCCGAGTCAATTCGAAGACATTGAATTCACGACTGATTCCGATATTATGTTCCACGATTTCGGGAGTAATTTTTTTCTCTCCTATGGGCATTGCTGTGTGCAACTTGTCTATTTCACCTGCAATTTTTGAGAGGTCGGCTCCGAGAAACTCGACTATCATTTGCAGTGTTTGTTGGTCAATGCTGAGTCCTGATTGAGAAATATAACCTGATAACCAATTCGGAATCTCATAATCTCTAGGTTTTACAGATTCGAAAACCGTGCCGTTTTCAGCGATTGTTTTGTATAATTGGCTGCGTTTGTCGAGAGATTTCTCTTTGTGACATAGGACAAGTATTGTCGATTCGACGGGAGTCTTGGTGTACAGAGCAAGTTGTTCGATTTTTTTCAGTACCTGAGCCTCTTTTATTATTACGATTTGACGATTACCCATCATCGGAATCTGTCGACATACATTAACCAAAGCCGCTCCGTCGGTATCTTTCCCGTAAAGAACGACCTGATTAAATGCTTTTGCTTCATCTGGAATAACCTTTTCTGCGAGTAGGTCACTCAGTCGGTCTATGAAGAATGTCTCTTCGCCCATCAGTAGGTAGATTTGCGAGTATCTTCCTGAAGATATTTGGTTGTACAGAGCCGAGTAGTCTGCCACTGAACCTTTGAATGTCTGTTTAGCAGCTGCCATTTTCAACCAATTTTATGAATCTAGATGGTATTTCGGTTTCGAAGTTCAGTTGTTCTCCGCTGATTGGGTGGATAAAGCACAATCGAGATGCGTGCAGTGCTAATCTTCCCATAGAGAAATCTTTTGCTCCATATTTTTTATCGCCGACGATTGGGTGTCCGATATGTTTGAGGTGTACACGAATTTGGTTTTTGCGGCCTGTGTCGAGGTGTAGTTCTACAAGCGTGTGGTTCAGCCCTCGTTGCAATACACGGTAGTCGGTGCGTGCAGGTCGTCCTTCTTCATTACGTGCGACGTAAACCTGCATTGCTCGATTTTCGGCCAGCGGTGCATCAATATAAGCTTCGTCTGGGAAGATATTGCCTTCTGCTACGGCAACATATCTGCGGTCTGTAACCATATTTGTCCAATCTTGTTGTAGGCGTTGTTTGCACTCCTCACTGCGGGCAAAGAGCATCAATCCTGAAGTCTCCCGGTCAAGTCTGTGTACTACAAAAATCTTGTTGGTCGGATCTTGTTGCTTAACTAGATCGCTTAACAAACGGAATGCCGTACGTTGTTCAAAGCGATTAGTCGCTACTGAGAGCAGCCCGTGTTGTTTGTCAATCACTATAATATCGTTGTCGGCGTAGACTATTCTGAGCAATCGACTATCCATAGCAAGATGTTCGGTTCTTCCCATTCTGATTTCGATTCGGTCGCCTTTTTTAACGGGTGAATCGTGACGCAGAGTTAGTCGATCATTTACAAATACCTGTCTATGAGTGAGATATGACTTGATCGTAGTTCCGCTTTTTTCCGTCAATGTTTTCTTCAGTAGTTCTAATACACCGCAATCCTCCGTTGCTTTGAAAACTATATTTGCTTTTTGTCTTTTCATACAACTTCTCTATCTGAAAACAAAGATACAAATTTTTTATGTCAAAAAATCAAACGTGTTTCTAAATTACTCTAAAAAACGTATATTTGTACCGACTATAATATGTGAGTGATGAAAATAAAACTTTTTACGATTCCGAATTTAATAACCTGCCTGAACTTACTGATGGGGTGTGCAGCATTATTGTCTGCATTCCGAGGTGATTTGAAGTGTGCATTTTGGTTTGTTGTTGCGGCAGCGGGATTCGATTTCCTTGATGGTTTTTTTGCACGTTTGCTGAAACAATACTCCGAAGTGGGCAAACAACTCGATTCATTGGCCGATATGGTCAGTTTCGGTACGGTGCCGGCAATTGTGATGTGGAGAATGCTTGGAGTATCGCAGCAGTTGCCATTTGAAGAGCTGGCTTTATTGGGTTTTGTAATTGCACCTATGTCGGCATTAAGACTTGCAAAATTTAATATAGATGAGCGTCAAACTACCGAATTTATCGGATTACCTACTCCTGCAAACGCATTGCTTGTTACGTCGTTGTCGTGGTTTGAGATGTCGTGGTGGGGATTGTGTATATTGACCATGGTGGTGTCGTTGTTGCTGGTTAGTGAAATACCAATGTTTTCGCTTAAATTCAAAGGCTTCAGTTTTGGCAATAACAAACTAAAATATCTGTTCTTGTTGTTTGTCGTTATCGTAGTCGCGTTTTTCGGAATAAGGTCAGTCGCTCTTGTACTGGTGGTGTATATATTAATTTCGGTGTTTAGAAATTTTGTGATAAGGTTACACTCTGTTAAGAAATGAAAAAAAGTCTGTATCGTTTGATACAGACTTTTTTTGACTTGAGGACTGAATTATTTTCTGAGGTTCAGTGCCTTGATGATTGCACGGTAGCGTTCAATGTCAACCTTCTTCAAGTAGTCCAACAAACGACGACGTTTACCAACCAAACGCAACAACGAACGGTGAGTGTTGTGGTCATTGTGATTGCTCTTGAGGTGCTCAGTCAAGTGAGCGATGCGAGTTGTGAACAATGCAATTTGACTTTCAGGTGAACCTGTGTCTTTCTCAGTCTTTCCGTAAGTAGCAAAGATTTTTTGCTTAGCTTCGGGATTCAAGTAATTACTCATAGTTTTTTGAAAAATTAAAATTGTAAAACAAAACTCTCGTGGTATATGTCCCGTCGCGGTAATGAGTCGACCTCGAAACGAGAAACTATAACCCTTGAGCTGTCGTTGTGTGAAATGCAAATCTCCCCACAAAAACGGCGCAAAGGTAAGACATTTTTAC